>NZ_RAVY01000018.1:0-73271 GCF_003611625.1 Corallococcus sp. CA054B | reverse complement strand
CAGCCCACGCCGCTCGGCCGCCGTCAGTTCCAACGCTCGGTGCTGGTGGGGCACTTCGCCGCTCCTTCCGCATAACCGGAGGAGCGGCAACTCTACCCCCTGACAGGACTTACTTCCTCTGGCTTAGATGCCCGCGACCTTCGCGGCGCTGGCCACCGTGAAGCCGAAGGCCACCGTCTGGCGGGAGCGCGGCGGCACGCTCAACTCGAAGCGCACGATGCCCTCGTCACTGACCTTGGTGGGCGCGGGCTTCGTGGCGTCCTTGAGCAGCGCCACCTCCACGGCCTCCACCTCCGACACCGGCATGCGCTCCTCCACCGCGAGCGCCGCGGGCTTCGCGCCCATGTTGGAGACGAACAGCTTCACCTTCTGGGTGCGCGTGCGCCGGCCGGTGATGCGGGCGACCTCCTCGCCCACGTCCACCTGCCTCGACACGCGCAGCGAGTCCTCGCTGCCGAAGCCCAGCTTCACGCGCTCGCCCCGGCCCGCGAACTTGAGCTGCGCGCGGCCCACGTAGCCGTTGGCGCGCACCAGGTCCACCGGCCCCGCGAGCAACACCGCCGGCCCCGTGTTGTCGAACTTCGCCACGCGGTGCACCAACGGTGACTGCTCCGGGCAGGCCACCAGCTCCGAAGTGGCGGGCGACGTGAACGCGAACAGCGCCACGCGGTGCGCCTCGCCATCCGACGGCACCGTGGCCTTGTGCGGCGCGGACAGCGTCACCGCTTCGCCGCCGTCGTCCATGCCGGGCAACGCATCCGCCGCCTTCGTCGCACCCGCCTCGCCCGTCTCCTGGAGGGACTCCTCGCGCATGGAGACATCCACCACCTGCTTCTCGCGCGACGTCTTCTCCCGCAGGGAGAGCCAGTCCTCCGTGAGCCGGGGGGGCGTGGCGCCCAGCGTGGGCCGCGCCGTGGAGAAGGCCAGCGTCACGTCCTTCCACGGCTCGCCGGTGTTCTGCCAGACCACGGCTTCGCACTCCAACTTCACCGAGGACGCCGCCTCCGCGAGCCCCAGCACCGCGCGGTAGGCCGGCCTCCATGCGGCGCACGGCACCAGGTAGCTGAGCGTCAACGTCGCCTCACCGCCCGCGGCGTGGCTCACGTCCAGCTCGGCGCGCACGTCCAGCTTGGGCTCCGGCACCTCCGTGCGGGACAGCACGTCGCGGCTCTCCTGGATGTGCTGACGCTCCAGGCGCCCCAGCTCACGGCGGGCCTGCCGCAGCTGATCGTCGGCCGCGGTCTGCTCCTGGCGGACCGTCGCGAGCTGTTCCTTCCACTTCGCCGGATCCGCCTCACCCGCGCCGGTGCGCTCGGAGATGGCGCGGAGGATGTCCCGGCGCGCGGTCTCCAGCAGGCCGTGCTTCGCCTCCAGGCGCCGCACCTCCGCCTGGGCGCGTGCCAGCACCTGCTCGCGTTCGAAGGCGCGGCGGGCCAGCTCCGAGTGGTGCTCGCGCAGCGCTTCGGGCAGCACCGCGCGCATCGAGCGGCGCAGGCTGGCCTGGGTCACCATGCCGCCGGTGAGCTTCGCCTGGAGCGAGCGGTCCACCGCCACCGCCGGAAGCCCGTCCACCACGAGACGGCAGGGGCCCGAGGGCAGCGTCACCGTGCCGCTGCGCTCGACGAGCGCCCGGTCCTCCAGGACCGTCACCTTGACCAGGGGCAACAGAATGGAAGTGCGCATCACGTCCTCCGGTTCCCGCCGTTCAGCATCTTGCTGGCGGGCAGCTTCACGACCCACGTCGCCTTCATCGAACGCTTCTCTCCAGCGGGGACGCTCACGCGCCACACCCGCTCGCCCTCCACCGCCTCTTCACCCGGCAGCGGCGTGGGCTTCTGCCAGGGCGGCGCCACCTCCGCCTCCTCCACCTTGATGTCCTTCTGGGAGTCGGGGACCGCGCTGATCCGCTCGGAGATGGCGATGTTCGCGGCGCGGGTGAGGTGGTTGGCCACCTCCACGGAGACGTGGTGCGTGAGCACCGTGCTGTTGCCGAACATGCCGCCCGAGGCCTCGTCGAAGCGGGTGTTGCGCGCCACCTGGAGCGCCTCCTCCACGCCCAGGCCCAGCCGCTGCGTCTCGCCCGGCCCCAGCGTGGGCATGGGCGACGTCATCAGGAACTCGTCGCCGAGCGTCACGTCCACCGGCCCCGCGAGCAGCGGATGCGGCGAGGCGTTGTCCAGGCGCACCGTGCGGAAGACGCGCGGCTCCACGGAGGGCACGCACACGTATTCGGCCTTGAGCTCCAGGGGCACCGTCAGCATGGGCACGGTGTGCCACGCGCCATCGGACGGCACGTCCGCGACGGCCTCCGCGTCGAAGCGCGCATCGAAGTGACGGGCGGAGTCGTGCGGTGGCACGGCCCAGGTGGGGGGGGCCACGCTGTTCACGGACTCGGCGATGACGAAGGCCTGGGCCTCCAGGCGCACCACCTCCACCTGCACGTTCACCGACGTGATGGACAGCATCGCCTGGGAGACGAGCGCGGAGCGGGGACGCAACCGGCCGCGCTGCGCCTGGGAGGCCGCGGGGGCCAGCGTCAGCGAGTCGTAGTCGAACAGACGGTCCGCCGGCTCCAGGCCCGCCGCGCTCCGGAACTCATCGCCGGCGCCGCCCTCTTCTTCATCCATCGCCTCATCCGCCATCGGGGCGTCGTCGAGGTCTTCCTCCACGACCGCGCGCTTCTTGCTGCGCAGGCGGTCCATGCCGCCACCGCCGCGGGCCGAGGGCATGCCCTGTGCCGGGACACCGCCGGTGACGCTGCGTGAGGGACGCGACGCGCCCAGAAAGGCCCCCGAGGACTTGGGTGCCGCCGCCATGGGCGCCGGCGGAGGAGGCGCGGACACGCTGGGCGGTGCTCCGGGCGCGCCACCGAACGAGGCCGATTCCTTGTAGGCCTTCTCCTGCTCGTACGCGCCTTCCAGCATCGGCATGGGCGGCGGTTGGGGCTTGGGGAGGACCGGCTCCGGGCGGGCGGCGTGCAGGGCGTCGTAGCCCGCGAACAGCTCCTCCAGGCCGGGCGCGGGCTCACGCCACCCCGAGCGCGCGGGGGCCGGCTGGCTGCGTCCGATGCGCAGTGACTTCAGCTCCGGCACCTCCGCGCGCCGCTCCAGGCTCGCGGTGGAGACGGCGAGCCGCACCCCCATCCAGTCCTCGCCGGTCCGCTGGACGACGGCGGCGCGCATGCGCAGCGTGCCTTCCTCCAGCGTGCGCGGCAGGCGCAGGTCATAGGTGGGCACCCAGCGTGCGCCGGCCACCGCGTACTCCAGCACCAGCCGCGCGTCCGCGTTCGCGGCGATGGGGCCGGACAGCGTCAGCAGCGCCGCGCGGAACAGCCGGGTCCGGTCCACGCTCCGCGCGGAGGACAGCTCCTGGACGCGGCGGCGGCGCAGCTCCAGCTCGTTCGTGGCGTCGCGGTGCTGGCGCGCCAGGTCCAGTTCCTGGGACTGAAGCTCCGCCAGCTCCGCTTCCACGAAGCCCGTGAGGGACAGCATCGAGGCCAGCGGTGCCTCGCGCGGGGGCTGCCCCTTGCGCGCGGCCGGCCAGGTGGGAGTCAGGCCGCGCAGCGCCGCGATCTCCGCGCGAACCCGCTCCAGCCGGCCATGCACGGCCGCCAGCGTGGCCTCCGCCGCTTCGAGCGCGTGCTGTTCCGCGGGCAGCTCCGACTCCGGCGGCATCCGCACATCGAACGTGGGCTTGAGGTCGCGGACGAGGAGGTCCGGCGGCCCCTCCACCACCCGGGCACGCAGCGAGCCCGTGCGCAGGGCCAGCGGCAGGCCGTCTACGCGGACCTGACCGGGCAGGTGTCCGTTCTCGGGGGAGAGCACGAACGCGCGCGTGCACAGCGCGCCCTCGGCGTGAACGGTGACGGATTCCAGGACGGACGGTACGACGCGCATGGGCCCCCTCTTCCGTGAGAGGCCCGCAGGCTACTCCGGGGCCGCCGTGAATGGCGAACGAGGAGGCGCGGGGCGATGGCTTTCCACGGCGCGGATCACGCACCGCGCTGTGGACGCCGGGCGAGCTCAGAACGCGCGGTTCACGGCGTACGCGCAGATCCTGTGCTCGGCCTTGTATGTGTTCGCGCCAGGGATGCCGTCGAACTCGGTGGTCGTCTGCGGGAGGCTGCTCGAACCGCCGCCCTTCGCTTCACCTTCCACCGTGCCAATGGCAGACACGTCCAGCCATCTGTTGCCGGGGGATTCAGTGAGGGGTGAAAAATTTCGCTGAAGTCTAACCGGGCATGATTTGCAGACTTGAGTCCCGTTCCTTTGTCGCGGTGGGCCGTGCAAAGGTTTCCGCCCATGCGAACGTCCTGGCTTCGTCTGTCGTGGGTGCTGCTGCTCTCCGCTTGTGCGACCACTCCGCCTCCGCCGCCCGGCGGCGCGGCGGACCCACTGCACCAGGTAAGCCGGGTGCGGGTGGCCCCGGACGTCGAGCTGGAGGTGCTCGACTATGGCGGCAAGGGGCCGGCGCTGGTGTTCCTGGCGGGAGTGGGGAGCACGGGCCACGTCTTCGACGTGCTGGCGCCGGAGTTCAAAGCCACGCACCACGTCTACGCCTTCACCCGGCGCGGCTTCGGCGCGTCGAGCTGGCCGGCGACGGGTTACGACAGTGCGACGTTGGGGCACGACGTGCTGGCCGCGATGGAGGGCCTGGGACTGAAGAAGGCGACGCTCGTGGGGCATTCGCTCGCGGGGGATGAGCTGAACTGGATGGGCCTGAACCATCCGGAGCGCGTGGAGGCGCTCATCTTCCTGGACGCCACGGACAACAAGGGGGAGATCGCCGAGTTCCTGAAGCCCGGTCCGCTGCCGCCGCTGCCGTTCACCGTGCTCGACGGGCAGCCGTCACGTGAGGCGGTGGCGGCG
The DNA here is from genome assembly GCF_003611625.1 of Corallococcus sp. CA054B. NCBI lineage: Bacteria > Pseudomonadati > Myxococcota > Myxococcia > Myxococcales > Myxococcaceae > Corallococcus > Corallococcus sp. CA054B. The sequence goes on along the minus strand of NZ_RAVY01000018.1, from coordinate 68,403 downwards.
CTGCTGGCGCGCGACCTGGGCGGCCCGTTCCCGCCGCATGAGATTGATCAGGCGTATGAATTCGATGCGGGCACGGGCGCGTACCTGCGCTACCGCCGCTTGCCGGAGGCAACGGAGCAGTGCATCCGGGGCGCGGCCTTGCCGGACTACGCGAAGCTGAAGGGCCCGGTGCTGGCCATCTCCGACGACCAGGCCTTCGCGGGCTGGGTGGAGTTTCTGTCGAAGGCGGAGAGCGTCCCCGCGGACCTGCGCGAGCGGGCCCGGGTCTTCCTTCCGGAGCTGCGTCAGCACGAGGCCGCGCAGGACGCCCTGCTCAAGAGCCTGCCGAACTGGAAGGTCGTGACGCTCCCGGGCGCGGGGCACTACCTCTGGCTCCCGCGACAGGCGGAGGTCATCTCCGAGATGCGCGCGTTCCTTGGGCGGTGATATCCGCCGCGAAGGGCGACAGGTCGATGCGTGTCGCGGCGAGCGCCTGTTCCAGGACCTGGGGATCCACGGTCTCGACCAGGTAGTTGATGAGGTCGTCTTGCCGTGGCTGACCAAAGGCCATCCTGTAGATGGCGAGTGATCTGGACAGGCGCTCCGCCCGCTCGAACTCACGGCTGAGCGGGAGCGCCAGGACATGTCGCTCGATCCGCGCGCCATCGTCCACGGGGTAGACCCAGTACGGAACGATGTCGGTCGCTCCCTTCGGACGCGCCTGGCGCGCCTTCTCGAACATCACCTCCCAGACGTCCGTCGCCGCGGCGTTGAGGGCCTCCAGTCCGTGGATCCGCGCCACGTTCTTTCGGATCGCATGTCCCTTGTACCGGTGGACCCGGCCCTCGCGCTGCTCGAGGTCCACCGGGTTGCCAGGCAGATTCCAATGCACCACCGCATGGCAGTACGCGTGGAAGTCCAGGCCCTCTTGTCCCACCGAGGTGGTGGCCACCACGAAGGGCCAGAATGGAGAGTTGAACGCCTTGCGCACGGAGTCCGCGCGGGTGGCCACCTGCCCATCGTCGGACTTTTCGTCCCCGAACCTCAGGGCGAAGTGGCAGCGCATGCGGTGGGTCTCCTGTTGGACCGTCCGTCCGCCCTGGCTCGGCTCCACGTCGTAGGTCGTCAAACTCGCGGTGCGCAGTGACAACGCCTCCGCGATGTTCTCCGCGATCTCATGCACCCGCTCGGCGGCGCTCCCCGTATGCAGTCCCAGATGGTCTCGGAGCACGTGCGCATACTCGTCCAGCACGGCCTGCAGGCAGCCGTCCACCGCGTAGCGGAGCACGGCCCTCCAGTAGGGCAGGTCCCTGGGCTCGGCGACCTCCCGGTGCAGCATCTCCGCGAACTCGGGCTGGTTGAACAGGGCCCGGAATGCCCAGGCCGCCATCGCCGCGGCATCCCGGATGCGCATGCCCTCCGTATCGGTCAGCGCATCGGTGCGAAGCTCGAGGACGCGAAGCATCGACCTGAGGAGCGTGACGCCGGGGGCCGCGATCGCCATCTCCGCGAGGACGTCCACGAGGTCGTCAGGCCGGCGCCCCAAGGGCTCCCCCTCACCACGCAACATCTCCCGCGCGGCCTCCACGTGGGCGTGCCACGAATGCTCCGCCTGCTCCGGGTCGCTCGTCCCCATCCACAGCTCTGGCAGGTCCGCACGGTCGAACCACTGCCCGGTGGTGTCCGGATCGATGGCTCGATCCAGGAGGAGGGGCGCCGCCCAGTACCACCGCTCGTCCACGCGTCCTTCATGGGGCGCGGAGGGCAGGCGCCTCAAGGCGACCTCGAGCTGCATGCGGGCCGCCGCGAGCACCTCGTCGAGCTCGACGAGCCCCTCTGCCGGCGCGCCGTCACGATACGACTCCGCCGCGAAGCGCACGGGGTCGCAGGCGCGAGCGAGGAAGACACTGGGGTAGAGCAGGGCCAGGATGGGCATGCCCGTCGGGCGCCCGTCCGTCACCTGGAAGCGAAGGGCCGCACCCCGGCGGCGCCGTCGCTCGGAGGAGTAGCCGTCGCGCTCCTCGCGCCCGTACATCCGCCGCTCGGCCTCGTAGCTCAACAGTGCCGCGATGGCCCTGGGCGCGAACTTCCAGGAGGAGAAGACGAGCCGCTTGGCGACCTCGCTCGCGCCCGGCTCGGCCCAGGCGCCGCGAAGCCGGTAGTAGGCGAGCGAGGGCTGAAGCCAGAGCAGGCGGTGCGCCCCGCGCCCGAGGGTCTGTGCCACGAGCTCTCGCATCCGGGCATTGCCCAGGTCGATCTCCGCGTAGCGCTCGATCGCGGCCCAGGGGAGCCGCAGGTTGCCAGGGGCCGTCAGCGCCCGGGCCAGCTCGAGTCGCGCCTGACCGTCCTCGCTCCGCTCCAGGAGCGTGCGCTTGAGCTTGTAGCCCTCATCCATGTAGTTCAGCGCGTACGGGGTGCTCTTCCAGTACTCGAGCGTGTCGTGGTGGTCGCACAGCCGGGCGACCTTCTGGAGCGCGAGGTATCCCAGCGCGTCGTCGCGCGTCAGCCTCGCGCTGGATGAAGGAACCGCCTTGAGCATGCCGTTGCGGTCGGGCGTGGAGGCCAGCCGTTCGGTCCGCACCATCACCCGCCGCAGCCGGTCTTCCAGCTTCCAGCGGACGGCTTCGAGTTCGCTCCGCCGCTCCGCGTCTCCCAGCGCCATCAGGCCCTGTCGGTATTGCTGGAAGAGCTTGTCGATGTCGTCAGCCCCCTCAACCTTCCGTTCGAGGAAGCGGAGCGTCCGGGCGAAGTCTTGATAATGGTCCTCTCCGCCCGCCTCGCTGGCGGTCGTGTACATCTTGTACGGAGTCGCGGAGAGCAGCAGGGTCCGCACGCCCTCGAAGTCGAAGAGCGCGCGCGCCAGCTCGCTGGCTTCATCCTGTCCATCGAGCAGATGGCTGAAGCGCTGGAACTCGTCGAGGACGACGAGGTCGGGCTCCAGCGTCGCGACACAGCTGGATGCGAGCGCCGAGCGCAGCTCTCCCACCAGTCGGGAGCGCAACCGGGACGTGGCGACGTCCGGCTGGCTCCTGGAGGTGGAGTACGCCTGCCGGAGCTCGTCGAAGCGCGTGCGCAGATCCGGCTCACCCCGTGCCCGGGCCTCCGCCGCACGCTTGTCGAGCTCCTTCGCGAAAAAGCGGGTGCTGTCTCCCGTCGGGTCGAAGTCCGCGAGCCGGGTGTTCCGGACGCGCTCACGGAAGCGCTCGCTGTCCACGCCGCCCTGGAGCACGTTCATCGCGGTCGCGCTGGTGCCCAGCCCCCACAGCTCGCTGAGCATGGCGTGCAGCAGGAGGCGTTCCTCCACGTGCCCCAACCCTCCGCCCAGGTCGAACGACGTCGCTGGCGTGAAGGAGATGAAGTTGACGCGGGACGGTGAGTCCTTGAGTCGCTGAGCCGCCTTGGGGAGCAGCGTCAGGCGGGAGGCGAGCGTGACGTGTTCCCCCTCGAGCTTGAGGCGGCTGACGTTCTGGCGTGCGATGTCCGCGTTGGAGCAGATGTAGACGACATCCAGCCGGTCCACCCGGCCGCGGAGGTGCTGGACGGTCCGCGCAATGACGCCCTTGGCGATCATCGTCTTTCCCAGCCCCACCTCGTCCGCGACGAGGAAGCGGCCGGAACTCTCCGGGAAGAAGAGGCGCTCGAAGACGTAATCGACCGTCTCCCGCTGGAAGTCCTTCAGGCCGCGCAGCGCCCGCTCCGCTTCGGCCAGGATCTCCGTCTCCGATGAGCGGCTCACGCTGCCACCTCCCCCGTCAGGGACTTCCTCGCTGCCCAGAGCGGCTCCCATGCCGCGAGGAAGCCGTCCGGCAACAGCCGCCGTCCTTCCTCGTTCGACAGGAGGTCCTGCACCACTTGATGGATGGCATCCAGGCGCGCCGGATCCCGGTCCAACGTCCGGATCATGGCTTCGAGGAGCGGCACCTCCGTACCAGCGCCAGCGCCGGTGCCCAGACCGGCCGGGTCGGCTCCCGTCATCTCCAATCCCGCCAGGCCCTCCAGGATGTCCAATGGGTCCGAGGCCAAAAGCATCCGCAGGAAGCGCAGCACCTTGGCGGGATCATCGAGCATCGACTGGAGGATTCGCGCGGCGCGGTTCGCGGGGGCATTCTGGAGGATCGCGGTGACGACGAAGACGGCTTCGGCCCGCTGGTCCCCCACGGTGGTGATCAGGGAGAACGCGAAGAACGCCGTGAGCGCCTCGAAGCTGCGCGCCGCGAAGTCCACGCCCGCGTGTCCTGCATGCGACTCGAGGGGGCGCGCGAAGGTGTCCCGGGGAAGCGAGATGGGCCAGACGCGCACGGTGAGGTCCGCGGGAATCACGACCGGCCCCGCGGAGCGCAGGCGCGTCGCGAACCCGTCGGGGCCCTCCGTGACTTCGGCGATCCAGGTTACCCGGCCCAGCTGGCTGCGGGCGACGCGCAGTCGTTCCTCCAGGGCCTTGGCGGAGGGATCCTCCTCCGCGGGCTTGTCCGGCGGAGTCCATGAGGCGAGCAGGGCGCGCAGTCCGGGCTCTCCCTGGCGACCGTCGAGCAGGGCATCGATGCCCACCTGGCTCTTCTTCCCCGTCAGCTGCACGAGGAACTCGACGTTCTGGTGGAACGCCGCGCTCGTGGCATTGGCCGAGCCCGTCCAGACGTGAGCGTTCCAGCCCTCGTCCTGGACGAACAGCTTGGCGTGCAGTCCAGACGGAGGAGGTGAGTCCTCGCCTCCGCGAGCGGGCGCCTCTCCCGTGTCGCCGAACTCCAGCATCTCCGCGCCGTCGTGCAGCACGTGCACTTCGAACGGCGCGAGGCTTTCCGGAGGAAGCTTCGCCAGCTCATCCATGCGGGAGACGAGGACTCCGCCCTCCGCGAGCTCCTCGAGTGCGGGCGCGGTGACGAAGGGGGAGACGATGAGCGTGCGGGGTGCCGTCTCCAGGGGGTGACGCGTGTAGCCGGGCAGGCCCATGGGATGGAATCGCAGGTCCTCGAAGGGCGGCGGAAGCTCGAAGCGCACCCGCTCCAATTCACTGGCGATGCGCGCGACGTCGTCCAGCACCCGCTGCGGAGGCGGGCGCACGGCGAGGGAGGGGAGGGCGCGGAAGAAGTCCGCCAGCGGCCGGTTCGCGGAGAAGGCCCGCTGCCGGTCGGCCAGCTCGCCGTCCAGGACGAGCGCCGTATCCCAGGAGGGGTCGAACGTGAGGTTCCGTGAGAGGCAGAGCACCCGGTACTTCACCTCTCCCTCGCTGCCCACGAGGCGCAGCGCCCACATCTTCGGGTGGAAGACGCCGCCTTCGCTCGGTGCGTTCACCTCGACGACGGAGTCCTCCAGGTAGGCGAGGAGTCGCTGGTATCTGGGCGGCGCCGAGATGCGGGTGCTCTGGCAGAAGACCGTGGTGCGTTCGGCGTGGGCACGCACCGCCTTCAGCAATGCGAACGGGTTCAGATGCTCGCTGGCCTCCGCGCTGCTTGACGCGTCCGCCTTGCCCCCAATCCCATCGAACAGGGAGAAGGCCAGCGGCGCGGTGAGCATGGCCATCAGGTCGAGCGTGTAGGTGGTCGCGAGGGCGCGGTCGATGCGGAAGCCCTCCGGGGGCTTGAGCGCCTCGAGCAGGACCCTTCGCGTGTCAGGCGCGAGCATGGCGGCCTCCGAGTCCGGCGTGGATGTCCATCAGGATGCGAGCGGCGCTGCGCCAGCGGTAGTCCAGGCGGCCCACGCCGGAGGCCCCGTTCCAGAGCTCGAGTGCTCGCGGGTTTCCAAGCCGGGCCCGGGCTCCCTTCAACTGGCGCTCGCGGTCGCGCACCAGCCTTCGCACCGCTGCATCGTCGGCCGCGCGCAGCAGGCTCTGCCAGGGCGCGTGCTCCTGCCACTGTTCCACGAAGCGGTGGGTGGCTCCGCTCACGCGGGTGTGCTGCTGGACCAGGGACCAGAAGTCCGCGCGCTTCCAGCGGGAGAGGGCATCGCCGCGCGGCTGCAGCTCGTTCACCCAGGCCTCCAGCTCCTGACGGAAGGTCTCGGTGCGCTCGTCCTTGTGGGGACCGGGAGGAAGCTCTTCCGCGAGCATGAGGTTGTAGAGCAATGCCGCTCCGTGGAGGGACTCCGCGAGCAGCTGGCCATGGTGGAGGAGCTCCTGGATGTGGGCGGGGAACTCGGCGAGCTGGGGATGGGTCCAGGGATAGTCGGCGTCCACCGTCTTGCCTCTCAGCACCAGGAACGCGAGGAGCGACCGCGGAGCGGAGAAGCAGATGCGCTCCGCGATGTACCGGGCCTCGTCGGGACGCAGCTCGAAATCCGCGCCCTCGGGGAAGGTGTCCGGGGCCGGGGGAAGGTGGAGATGCCAGGGCGCCAGCCGCCCGCCATCGAGCGACTCTCCATCATCGTCGCGCCCGCCCTCGTCCGCCGTGTGAAGGCGCTCGAAGTAGCGGTGGTACTCCTGCTGCGAGCTTGGATAGAGGCGGATCTTCCATGCGCCCAGGCCCTGCCAGTACACGTTGCTGGGCAGGCGCTTGAGGGCGGCGCCCGCGACCTTCCCGAGGACGCCCACGGTGTCCGCGGACTGGAGCAGCGCGTCCCGCAGGAGGATCTCCTCCTTGCGAGCGCGGGCCGTGACCTTGTCCGCCGTCACACGCTTCTCATGCAGCTGGCGATACATCCAGGGCACGAAGAGGAAGTAGCGCGCACGGGTCTGGATGGTGCTGGTCCCCGGGAAGAGCAGGTCCGCGAAGGTGTCACGGATGGAGCCGAGCCCCAGCTCGTCCCGGGTGTCGGTTTCCTTGAAGCGGTCCACGGCTTCGAGCACGCGCCGCCGATCGTGCTCGGAATGGTCCAGCCACGTGAATGTCGACGGCATCAAACCCCCGGGGAGACGAGGCACAAAGGCTATCGCGATTCTGGCGCGCGCCAGAGGTGCCTCGACGGCGTTCGCATGGGTGCAGGCAGACCCCGGTTGCCGAGTGTCAGAGGCCACCGGTGAGAGTCTTTATGAGCCGCAGGGCCCGCCGTTGAAATACCCACTTTGGGTAGATTGACGCGCGCTCGCGAGGCAGCGGGCATCCCTTCACAGAGGTCACCTGCAATGCGTTGGAGAGCCCTGATCTGCCCCGCCGTCCTGGTCCTGAGCGCCTGCTCGGAGTCATCCGATCCCGATCCCACTCCCAAGCGTCCGCTGAAGGCCGTGCTGTTCCCATACATCCCCGACTCGGCGGGGGACGGCTTCGCCCGTCTGGAGCAGCGGCTGGAGTCCGACTTCGAGGCGGCCCATCCGGACATCGACCTGGACGTCGTGTTCGACGCCAACCTGGATGTCTATGACCTGGATGAGGGCGGGACGCTGAACCAGCTGCTCGGCACGGGGACCGGGGCCGCCCAGGTGGTGGAGGTGGACACGCTCATCCTCGGCTCGCTCGCGGAGAAGAAGTGGATCCAGCCAGTCGCACTGGAAGCGGGCGTCGTGCATGCCGCGGCGGAGGAGGCCGTCAGCATCGGCGGCGAGAAGTACGGCGTGCCCACCTACCTGTGCACCTACGTCGTCTATTCGCGGACCACGAACATCCGGTCCGCGACGGACAGCGCCTCGCTCGCGCGAATCCTCCGTGAGGCCTCTCCCGGCAAGCGCCCGCTGGCGGCGAACCTCAATGGGAGCTGGACGCTGCCTTCCTCGTACATCGATGCCTGGGCGGACACGCATCCGGGGGATGCGCTCGCGAGCGCCGTCTCTCTGCCGCTCGACTCAGCGACGGTGAGCGCGTTCGCGGACGTCGTCGACAGCTGCTCGCTCGAAGCGGGCGTCAACCCGTGCCTGGATGGCAGCTACGCGGACAACACGGTGGCGGAAGTGGCCTTCGCCCAGGAGCAGGCCAACGGCTTCATGGGCTACACCGAGCGCCTCTTCTACATCCTCCAGTCACAGCCTTCGATGCCGCTCCCGGAGGTCATCTCGGTTCCGCTGGGCGCGGGCTCGGCCCCGGCGGTCTTCGTGGATGCGCTGGTGCTCAACGCGAACTGCACCGGGACGTGCGCGGAGGATGCCCGGGCCTTCACGTCGTTCATGCAGGACCCCGGAACGCGCAGCCTCATCGCCTTCAGCGAGGACGGCCCCCAGGGCACCCGGCCCCGCTACCTGCTCCAGGCCAACCGCGCCTTCTATCAGCAGGAGCCCGCACGCTCCGACCCCATGTACAAGCAGTACGAAGCCCTCCTGAGCGGCGCTCGGCCCTATCCCAACCAGCGCTTCCCGGAGAACCGGAAGGCGCTCCAGGCGGCCCTGCTCGAAGCCCTTCAGTGAGCCTCAGCGCCTGGGCCGAAGCGGCAGGGTTGCTTCACCGGCCGCCGGCCTGGGCGCGAGGACTTCCGTGGTCGAATCGACTTCGAGCTGCTCACGGGCCCAGCGCTCTGGGAACCGCGAACGCAGCCAGCCGGCCAGGCCCACCGCTGGCAACTCCTGGCGCGCCAGCTCCAGCGCCTCCACGGAGCACCCGTGAGGCTTCGAGTGCGTCCGCCCTCTCCACGGACTTCACCTGCCCCGGGGCCGGAGGTATCACCCGCGCCAGGTTGCCCGTGAGCAGCTCGAAGAGGACGCAGCCGAGCGCGAACAGGTCCCCGGAGGGAGTCGCCTCTGCGCCCTCCATCCGTTCGGGAGGCATGTACGCCAGCCACAGCTGGACGCGTTGCGAACGCACCGCCACCCACGTGGCGAAATGCACCAGGGCGAGCATGGTGAACGCTCCGCTGAGTGCCAGGTGCACCATCGTGAAGGGATTCACGGTCCGGAATCCTGGTCGTAAGCAGGGATTTCTTGTCCAACCCGTGAGCAAGGAATGGGATGACAGTGCCTCCTCAGCGGCTGCCCTTGGATGCCCGGCCGCCGTTCCTCCGCGGGGAGGGCGACGTCTGGCACATGGGCGGGCGAGCCCCCATCGTTGAAGAGGGAAGAGTCCGTCCCCCCTTCACGCGTCCCATGGCCCGCCTGCACGACAGCCCAGCGCCTCCACCCCAGCGGGCCCCGCCGCCCGAACACGGCAGCCTCCTGGATGCCGTGCTCGCCAGCATGGGGGAGGGGCTGCTGGTGGCGGACGAGCACGAGCACCTCGTGTTCCTCAACCCCAAGGGGGAACGCGTCCTGGGCATGGGGCCCACCGACGAGCCGGTCAGCCGGTGGCCGATGCATTATGGGCTCTACCTGCCGGACCAGGTCACGCTCTATCCGTCCGAGCTCCTGCCCATGAGCCGGGCCCTCCGGGGCGAGGCCGTCAGCCGCGCGGAGGTCTTCCTGCGCAATGCCTCAAGGCCGGCAGGGACCTGGCTGCACGTCAGCTCCAGCCCGGTTCTCGATGGGGCCGGCCGGGTGCGCGGCGGCGTCTCCGTCGTCAGCGACGTCACCGACTTCAAGCGGGCCGAGGACGCGGCGCGCGAGGGCGCCGAGAAGTACCGGTCGCTCTACAACAGCACGCCCGTGATGATGCAATCCATCGACCCTCGCGGGCGGCTCATCAGCGTCAGTGATTACTGGTTGAGCACACTGGGCTATGAGCGCGCGGAGGTGCTCGGGCGCGAGTCGGTGGAGTTCCTCACGCCGGAGTCCCGGCGGTACGCCCGCGAGGTCGTCCTGCCCGCGTACTTCAAGACGGGGTGGTGCAGGGACGTGCCGTACCAGATCGTGAAGAAGGGCGGGGAGGTCATCGACGTCCTCCTGTCCGCCATCGTGGAGCGGGACACCTCCGGAAAGATGGTCCGTTCGCTCGCGGTGCTGAACGACGTGACCGAGCGGAAGCGAACGGCGGAGGCGTTGCAGGAGAGCGAGCAGCGGCTGCGCGCCATCCTGGACAACGCACCGACCGTGTTCTTCCTCCTGGATACGCAGGAGCGCTTCCTGTTCGTGAACCGCGAGTGGGAGCGGCTCTTCCACCGCACCCGGCAACAGGTCGCCGGCAAGACGGTCTTCGACGTCTTTCCCCCGGACATCGCGGAGACGCTGCACGCGGCCAACCAGGACATCGTCCAGAGCCGGGTTCCTGTGCAGCGGGAGGAGCGGCTCCTGCACGACGACGGGATCCACGTCCACCTCACGCAGAAGTTCCCGCTGCTCGACGCCAATGGGGTGGCCTACGCGCTCTGTGGAATCGCCACCGACATCACCCAGCGAAAGCGCATGGAGGTGTCCCAGCAATTCCTGGCCGAGGCGAGCCGGGAGCTGGTGGCCTCGCTCGACCTTGAAACCACGCTCCAGCGAGTCGCCGAGCTGGCGGTGGCCCTGCTGGCGGAGCTGTGTGTCTTCTTCATGCGGACGGACGGCGTGGGCCTGCGGCCGGTGGCGGTGGCGGACCGTTCGCCGGCCCGTGCCGCGAGCGTGCGGGAGTTCCTGCGAAGCCACCCGCTGGATCCGAATGCCCACCACGGTCCGGCCCGGGTGCTGGCCACGGGAGAATCGGAGGTGTCCGAAGCGTCACAGGGCCTGTGGGATTCCCAGGCGCTGCCGGAGGAACTGAGCGCGCTCCAGGACCGGCCTTCGCTGGGAGTGCCGCTCCAGGCGCGAGGCCGCACCCTGGGCGTGCTGTACCTCCTCTCTCCCGAACCGGGGCGCACCTATGCACCGGAGGAGCTGACGTTGACGGAGGAGATCGGGCGAAGGGCCGCGTTCGCCATCGACAATGCGCAGCTCTATTGCTCGGCGCAGGAGTCCATCCGCGCGCGGGACGAATTCCTGTCCATTGCCTCCCATGAGCTGAAGACCCCGCTGACCTCCATGCGGCTGCGGGTCCAGCAGATGGAGTCCGTGCTGCTCATGGGGACGCGGCCGCTGTCCACGGAGCGAATGACGCGGATGCTGGAGGTCTTTGAAGATCAGCTCCAACGCCTGTCGAATCTGGCGGACCACCTGCTTGACGTCTCACGTGTCCACGAGAAGCGGCTCGACCTGCGTATGGATGAGCTGGACCTGGTGACGGTCGCCCGGCACATGGCGGGCCACGTCGAGGAGTCGCTCCAGAAGGCGGGCTGCGAGTTCGAGCTGGTGGCCCCCGAGCCGGTCTGGGGCCGCTGGGATCGCCTGCGGATGGAGCAGGTGATGCTCAACCTGCTGACCAACGCGATGAAGTATGGCGCGGGGCGTCCCATCAGGATGGAGGTCGCGATGCACGCGGGCAGGGCGCGGCTCATCGTCGAGGACCACGGCATGGGCGTTCCCTTCGAATCCCAGACCCGCATCTTCGAGCGCTTCGAGCGCGCCGCCTCCCTCAACTACGGAGGGCTCGGGTTGGGGCTCTTCATCACACGGCGCATCGTCGAGGCCCACGGCGGAAGCATCCGCGTCGAGAGCGAGCCGGGGCACGGCGCGAAGTTCATCGTGGAGCTGCCGCCTCACATGGCCTAGCTCGCGTCCTGGCGGACCATGACGGGCGTGGGCTCCACGTCCAGGGGGCGGCCCAGGCAGTCCTTGCCGTCCTCGGGCGCGGAGGTGCTCTTCGGCCGGTACTCCCAGTGCCACGGCTCCGACGCCACGGTGCGGCGGAAGCCGAAGCGGCACGCGTTGCCCGCGAGCCAGTCATACGTGGGGGACGCTTCCTCGCTGCCCACCACCAGGTCCACCGCGAGGCCGCGGTTGTGATTGGAGCGGCCCGGCCGCGCGGCCTTGGGCCCCAGGCCCTTGCGGTAGCGGCGCCACAGGAAGCGCTGCTGCTGATACGAACGCCACCCGCTCGTGACGAGCAGGGGCTGTCCCGCCGTGCGCGCCTCCGCGGCCATGCGCTCGAAGGCGGCTGCCGCGTCGCGGTGGAGCCGGTGGCCGCTGTGGATCCGCACCAATCGCGGTGCCTTCGCCTTGGCCCTGCGGACCTTGGCTTCCTTCGCGAACCCGACGGGGGCCAGCAGACAGATCAGGAGCACGAGGCCCCAGCGGAGCAGGGGAGAAGACATTCTTCGGAGGTCCAAGCAGTGGGCGAGGACCTGAGGCTGCCGTCTTTATTCCGCTCTGAAAAGCAGGCGAGCCGCCGAGCGCTTTCCCCTCGTGTCCGGCCGCCCGGACGGTCCGTGAGGACTAGAAGAGCTTGAGCTGCGCAGAGGGTGCGGGCGCGTCCCGCGGCGGTAGCACGCTGAAGCCGTGGGCGCGTGCCCAGGCCTCGCTCGGGCCCTTCCAGTGGTGCGCGTCCATGCGCACGTGGCCCGCGTCATCGAAGGCGACGCCCTCGGCCTCCAGCAGCTCGCGCTGGCGGTGGCCGGAGGTGCTGATGCCTCCTGTGCGGTTGATGATGCGCTGCCAAGGCACGCTCGCCGCTCGCGACCCCAGCGCCGCCATCGCATGGCCCACGGTGCGCGCATCACACGCCCCGCCGACGATGGTGGCGATGTCTCCGTAGGTGGCCACCTGTCCGGAGGGCACCTGTTCGCAGACGCGGTAGATGCGCTCATACGGGTCCTGCGTGTCGGTGGGGGATGCCATCGGGTCTCCGGGCTGGGGCTGCCAGAATCCTACTCATGGCATCCCCCGATGCACGCGAAACCCGAGGCATCCGACAACCCCGGGGATGCTAGGCCGCCACGGCCTGTCGCTCCTGTGACGGAGCGCCGGCTTGATTGAGCACCGCCCATTCCTGACGCAGGCGCTCGTACAGCGCATTCAACGGCTGGCCCGGCGCTTCGTACTGTCCGGCGTGGTGCTCCACGATGTGGCGCAGGAGCACGTAGCAGATGGTGGCCGCGCCCGCGGACTCCACGGCGGTGAGCTGGCCCGCGTCCGTGAACCAGAGCGTGGTGGGCATCTGACAGGCCTGCGTGCCCACGGCCACCAGGTGCGCACCGGGTTTCAGCCATGGGTGCTTCGCGAACAGGTTGGGCCGGTCCACCGTGAGCGCGGTGATGAGGTTGGAGATGCGCCGGTCCTTGAACCGCGAGTCCCCATACACCTGCCCGAACACGAGCCCCCGCACCCGCTTCATGAACACCTTGGACGTCAGCGCCAGCAGCGACGTCGCGCGGAGCACCAGCATCTGCGCGAACTCCGGCACGGTGAGCTTCTGGAACGACGGCCAGACATCCAGGTCCATCTGCCGCTTCACCAGCGTGATGACATCCGTCAGCCGCGCCCGCACCCAGACCAGCGCCGTCGCCACCGACGCCGTCAACACGCCGGGGATGAGGTAGAGGAAGTAGTCCCTGGGCTCCCAGTTGCCCTCGCGGGCGGTCTCGAACCCGCGCCACGCGAGGATGGCGGCGGAGAGCAGGGTGAGGAAGAAGAGCCCATAGGCCAACCAGGAGACGCCGTTCAGTGTCACCCAGCCGCGCTTCGTCGGGTTCTCCGGGACGTTGTACATCTCCGGGCTCTGCACACTCACGTCGGAGATGACCAGCGTGGGTTGAAGATGGCCTCTTGGAACTGGAGCCCACCCGCGCCCAGGACCTCACCGAAGCGCCGGTCGCCCAGGAAGTCGGGCCGGGCGTAGACGTCCGCGGCGGACCGGATGTGGCTGGCCCACGCATGGCTGCCGTGGTCGCGGTTGGAGGTCAGTCCGGTCAGGGCCTCCGCGATCACATTCGTTCGCAGCAGATACGCGGAGAACGTCTCGTGAAACGCCTTGAAAGGCTTGCCGTCCAGCTGGCTCACTTCGACCGGCCGTGTCCTCCGTGAGGAATTCCTAGCCCTCCGCGGCGTCCAGGTGCTCCTTCAAGAGCGCGTTGACGCGGTCCGGGAAGCGCAGGGGCACGCCGTGCGAGGCATGGGGAAGCTCCACGAAGCGGGCGCCCGGGATTCCCGCCGCCAGGGCCTGCCCGGCGGTGGGGGGCGCGATGGGGTCGTGCGTGGCGCTCACGACCAGGGTCGGCAGGCCCGCCAGCCCCGGGAGGAACGGGGTCGCGTCCGCGCTCCGCATGGCCCGGAACTGGCGCATCACCACGGGCGGTTGATCCGCGAGGTCATGGTCGAACAGCTCCGCGAGCTGCTCCGCCAGCGCATCCTTGTCGGCGTGGGCCAGCTCCTCGGGCGCCAGCACCATGCGGAGGAAGGCGTGGCGCCGCATGCGCCGCGTGCCGACCTGGGTCCGCAATCCCATGAGCAGCAGGCCCGGCGAGAGGCGGGTGGGCACCGCGCCCGTCGCGAACGTGCACAGCAGCGCGAGGCTGCGCACCCGCTCGCGTGCCTGGTGCGCGAGGTACAGCGCCACCAGCCCGCCCAGCGAGTGCCCCACCACGTGCGCGCTCTTCCAGCCCTGCGCGTCCATCAAGGCAAGCACGTCGTCGGCCATCATCTCCACCGTGAGCGCGTCGCCTGGCGGCTGGCTGGCGCCGAAGCCCCGGTTGTCCAGGCAGAGACACCGGAAGTGGGAGGCGAGGCCCTCCACCTGCGGCCGCCATCCCGCGGCGCCAACGCCGACCCCCTGGATCATCACCACCGGAGGACCGTTTCCCTCCACGAACCAGCTCAGCGAGCAGCCCCGGTACAGGGTGCTCTGTCGGCGGTAGGCGAGGCTCATGAGGGCTCCTGACGCAGGGAGGCGCGAAGGCTAGCTTGTCCCCGGGGTCACTGGTGCTTCGGTTGGGAGATGGGTCAGGCTTCCATCCCATGCCAATTCCTTCCTCGCATCGTCGCAAGGTCGCCTCGACGGCACTCTTCTGCGCGGGACTCGCGCTGGGCTGGCCCCTGTTCGCGGGCGCGAAGCTCCAGGGTGGGGTGTGTGATCCGCTGAATGATGAAGCCGACGGCATCCGGGTGCGGCTCGTGTCGGCCACCGCGGATGGTGTTTCCATCATCCCCGCGCAGGGCACGGGCCCCATTGGCGCCGTCTACAACGTGTGGGCGGTGCGGCCGGAGGCGGGAGCGACCGGAGACTTCGCGAGGGCCACGCTCTTCGAGGCCGAGCCGACGGAAGGCACGGGAGAGCTCTACCGGAACCTCAGCCTCCAGAGGCAGCCATGAGGAAGCTTGGCATCGTGCTCGCGGGCATGCTGACGAGTGCCCTGGCCTCCACGCTGTTGACGGCCTGCTGTCCGGACCGCCCTCCGCGCGTGGTCTTCAGGCTTCCCTTCGGAAACTACGCAGTGACGACGCCCACGGCGGACACGAACTATCGCCTCTTCCTCTCCGAGGACGGCGCCACCGTGGTGGAGACCTTCGAGCGCGGGGGCAAGGCCTACCGGCAGGAGTATCGGGTGACGGAGCGGCAGCAGACCGACATCTAGGGACGGTGTAGAACCCGACGGTGTTCCACGTCGCCTGGTTGTCGAACCCGCCAAGGCACGCGGACTGCCAACCCCAGCGGGCAATGCCGAGCGGGGCGCGGGCGAGCCTGGGGGCACGTCCGGCTTGCGCCTCACCGTCACCCTTTCAATGCCATCCCTTCAGGGAAGCTGGGTGGGCTTCGCGCCCGGAAGGGATGGGGGGGCAGGCGCCAGCGCACGCAGGGGTGCGTCGCTGCCCACGGTGATGAAGGGGGCCCAGTAGTGGGGATGGGGCCACGTCCGCCGGAAGGAGCGCATCGCCTCGCGCATCGCCGTGGCCCTGCCCTGCCCCGCGAGCAGGTTGCGGTAGTAGGCCTCCATCAGGGGGTGGGTCGTCCCGTCGTTCACCTTCCAGAGACTCATCACCACCGTCTCCGCTCCTGCCACGACGAAGGCGCGGCGCAGGCCGTACACGCCCTGGCCCAGCTTCACGTCGCCTCGTCCGGTTTCGCACGCGGACAGCACCACGAGCTGGGTGCCCCACAGGTCCAGGCCCGCCAGCTCCAGGGCCGTTACCATCGCGCTGGACGCAGGAGCCCTTGCCGCGTCAGGGGCGGCGGAGGACGCCCCCGCCAGGATCAGCCCCGAGCGCAGCAGCGGATCCGGAGCGGGGCGCGAGAAGACTCCATCTCCCAACACACCAAAATGGACCACGGCCCTGGAGTCTCCGGGCGCGGCGGCGTCGTCGAGGAAGAAGCCGTGGGTGGCCAGGTGCAAGACACGAGGCGTGGACAGGTGGAGCAGCCGCTCCTTGGTGGCTTCGGGACCGAGGAAGAGCTGTGCCTGGGGGATGAGCCTTTGAATGTCCTTGGCCTCCGCGCGACTGCCCGGGAGCGGTGCCCATGGGGTGGCGGCGATGTCCTCCGCGCGCGCAGTGGAGAAGAAGCGCTCAAGGGGGGCGGAACGCTCTACAGGCGAAGGGGCCCGGGGCGCGGTTCCAGATGCGACCTGAAAGTCCGGATCGGCGAAGACGACGACGGACGACACCGCGGAGGTGTCCTGGGGACGCCGCAGCAAGTCTTTACCGGAGGTGAGGTACGTGAAGTCCCAGGTGTCGACCAGGAATTCGCGTCCGTCGTGGAGCGCGGCGAAGGGGACAAGCCCCAGATGTCCGTCGGGCGAGACGAAGAGCCGGCGGGTGTTGCCCAGCAGCGGCATCAGGGGCCGGAACGCGATGTCGTGGAGCGCCCGGGCGGATACGTGTGACCGGGCATCGCGGCGTGCCAGTGCGTCGCGCAGGCGCATGGCGGCGCGGTCGATGGGCGCCGCCGGGCCCAGGTCCAGGGCCCGCGTGGAGGCGTCAGGGAAGAGCACCAGCGCCAGGTAGCGCAGGCGGCCCGGCTTCTTCGCGCGGGGCTTGCCTGGAGTGGGGAAGACGGGACTGTCCTCGGAGACGATGAACTCGATGAGGGCGCCATCTCGCGGGAGAGAGGCGGCGACCCGGTCGACGATTTCGGCGGCGGGTGGAAGCGCGGTGAGCGCGCGCAGGGGCGCGGAGCGTTTGGCCAGGTCGGCCTCCAGGGCATCACCCTGGTCGGCGAGCGACTTGAGGCGCTGCTGGTAGTCCGCCGGAGTGAGTTCGCCGGGGCCCTCGAGCGAAAGGGCGGCCCGTTGGGTACGCAGGCTTCGCAGCCGCTCGAAAGTGTCGCGATCCCTGGCTCCCAGACTTCGGGAGAGGCTGCGGGAGATCTCCGCGGTTTCCTCGACGGAGCGGCCCTTGCGCAGGAGCACGGCGCTGAGGGCCAGACGCCGCACACTGGCGTCCTGGGGCCAGGCGCGCAGCACGGCGTAGAGCCCCTGCTCGTCCGCGCGCAGGAGTTGGAGGAAATGGGCCAGTCGTGACTCGGAGAAGTCGAGCGCCTCCTGGCGCAGCCGCTGCTCGGAGATGCCAAAGGCGCGCGTGAGGAGCGGTAGGGCGCCGGTGAGGCGATGCCGGGCCAGGTGGAGCAGGGCGAGGCCGTGGAGCGATTGAGTGATGCTGGGATGGGTGTCGCCGAGCGTTGCTTCCTGGATGGCGAGTGCACGCTTCCAGAGGGGCTCGGCCTGGTCATACCTTCCTCGGGCCAGGTGGATCCTGGCGAGGCTGGCGAACGAGGAGGCCACGAAGGGATGGGTGTCGCCGAGCGCCGCTTCCTGGATGGCGAGCGCGCGTTTCAAGAGGGGCTCGGCCCGCTCCTCATTTCCTCCCTGGTCCAGATAGGCGTTGGCCATGTTGTGGAGTGAAGAGGCGAGGTCGGGATGATTCTTGCCGAGCGCCACCTCCCGGAGGGCGAGCGCGCGCTGATGGAAGGTCACGGCCCGGTCGTACAACCCCTGTTCCTTGGCCAGGAGTGCGAGGTTGTCGAACGAGGTGGCGACGAGAGGGTGATTGTCGCCGAGCGCTGCTTGCAGGATGGCGAGCGAGCGCATGAAGAGGGGTTCGGCCCGCTCGTACAACCCCTGCTCCATGTACAGCAGGGCAATGTTGTTGAGCGAGAGGCCGACTTCGGGATGATCCTTGCCGAGGGTCTCCTCCCGAATGGCGAGCGCACGCAGGTGGAGGGGTTCGGCCCGGCTGTACAGCCCCTGTCCTGAGTAGGCGTTGGCGAGGTCGTCGAGCGAGGCTGCCACATGAGGGTGTTTGTCTCCGAGGGCCGCCTCGAAGATGGCGAGCGCGCGCAAGAAGTGGGGCTCGGCCCGGCTGTACAGCCCCTGACCCACGTAGAGGTTGGCGAGGCCGTGGAGCGATGCGGCGACATCCGGGTGGTCGTCGCCGAAGGCCTTTTCCCGGATGGCGAGCGCGCGCAGGAAGAGGGGCTCGGCCCGCTCGTACAGCCCCTGGTCCTTGTAGAGCAGGGCAAGGTTGTTGAGCGATGTGGCGACACTGGGATGGTGGTTGCCAAAGGCCTTTTCCCGGATGGCGAGCGCGCGCAGGAAGAGGGGCTCGGCCCGGCTGTACAGCCCCTGGTCCAGATAGAGGTTTGCGAGATTGCCCAGCGTTCTGGCGACGAGGGGATGTGCGGCTCCAAGGCCCGTCTCCCGGAGGGTGAGTGCGCGCAGCAAGAGAGGCTCTGCCTGAGCGTACAGCCCCTGGTCCTTGTAGAGGATGCCCAGGATGGTGAGCGTCAGGGCAACGTCCGTGTGGTCCTTGCCAAGCGTGGCTTCCCTCAGGGCCAGCGCGCGTTGAAGCAGCGGCTCCGCATGGGCAACGTCGCCTTGCCGTTGATAGAGTTCCCCTACGAGGTCCAGAGCGCTGGCGATGTCTGGATGCGTGCCTCCAAGAGCGGACTCTCTCAGCGCAAGCGCCTGCGCGGCCGGCCCATGCGCCTCGGTGTAGAGGCCTGCGTCCATGAGCTTCGTCGCCTCGTCAAAGTTTGCCTGCGCCTTCCGAAGCCTCTCATCCCCTGGTTCCTCCGCTGTCGCCGCTCCCGCCGAACAGCAGAGCACGACGATCACCATCCACCTGAGCATGCGCCTCATGTCCCCCTCTTGAACGCAGACATTCTCAGTGAACCCCAGTTCCTCGGCGATGTCACGCGGGGTGCGAGCCGGCAGAGAGTGAATGCCGGCTCACACCTCAAAAGGGCACGCTAGACCCACTCAGGGCCGGTACTTGCAGAGCGTTCCGAAGCTCGCGACGTTGCTCCAGGGATACGCCGCGCTCGGACCGCATGCCAGGTACTCGTCCAGGGAGGCGATGTGTCCGGTCGACTGCGCCTCGGTGAATGAATTGCCCCCGCTGCGCTGGAAGTTGGCGCGGAAGCAGGCGTCCTTGGACCCGTAGCCATCGTAGTTGGTGGACGGCAGGCAGCCGTTGTTGCTGTTGTATTGAGCGACCCACCACTCGAGTCCGTCGACATCCGCGCAGCGCTTGAGATCGGAAAGGTACCAATTGATCCACTTGCTCCGCACGGGATCCGAGTGGGAGCACACGAGGGTGTTCCCCGTGGCGGACACGGTGCTGACGATCTTTCCGTCGCAAGAGCCGCCCACCCACTGCCACGTGCCATTGTTACAACGGAGCAGGGCCGAGCCGCTGCGCTCGGCGCCGGACGCCTGGACGGAGACGCTGAAGGTATCGCTGGTCGCAGGAACACTCGCACTGCAGAAGTAGGTCCCCTGGGTGTTCACATTGGAGTTCCATGCCGATTGCGGCTGGTTCCACGTCGCGGTGCCGGCTGAGCAGGACCAGCCGGCCGAGTGCACCGGTCGCTCCGGCGATTGCCCGGAGTCAATTTCCGATTCGCCTCGATTGTCAGCAGTTGGCGAGAAGCCTTCAAACACAGCCTCGGATTCCGGTGACTCCAAACCCTCGGTGTTGGCGCCAGTTTCGGCCCCGCAGCCTGCCAGGAGAGCTCCGACCAGGGCTGCACTCCACACGCTACGGAACGCCAATGAATGAATTCGCATCTTTCCCCTCAAGTGATGGTGGATACCGACGTGCCAGCTTTGACGGAGCCGGGTCCAGCCACCCGCATCGGCGATGGCGGCGGAGCCCATTCCGTCGAAAGGAAAGAGCCCGCTCGATCGAAAATCATGCAAAGAATTCGCGGACCGCCGGTCAAGCGGGGTTCTTGTTAGTCAAATCAGGTACTTCCGTCGCCACAACGCATGACTCCCTCGTGTGGGCGCGGGCGGTCAGTTTGGTTTGGAGTTGATGCGAGCTGCCATCGATTGGGAGTTCGAGGCCACCGTCGAGTACCTTCGGCACGCAAGGTGCGAAGGGGGGTCGACAGCGCCCGGGGGAGGCAGTGCTCGCGTTCCAGGCCTGGGTGTCTATCTTCACCCGCGCCGGTCGCGCAGCCGCGTGTATGTGTATGAGACGAGCAGCAGCATGACGCCTAGCAGGATGAACGTGAGCACCCGTTGATCCGGCGGCAGCTTCGCCACGTCCACCAGCACCAGCCGCCCCAGGGCAAGCCCCAGCACCGCCAACGCGGCCAGCCGGTACCAACGCTCGCGCACCGCGAAGCCCACGCCGAAGAGGAGGAAGGCGGCGATGACCCAACCCAGCGTGACGAGCCCCTCGGGCATCCGCGCGCCCACCAGCGCCACCAGTGACAGTCCCGTGCCCGCCGCGCAGATGGCGGTGAAGGGCGTCCGGGCCTCGGACTCGGGCAGGCCGGCGACGCGCACCGTCCCGCCGCGCTCCACCAGCACGAACGCCACCACCAGCCCCATGAGCAACGTCAGGCGTCCCGGCGTCTCCCATTCACACGCGCCCAGCGCCACGTAGAGGATGAGCACGCCCACGCCCCGCAGCACCGGGGACTCCACCCCACGCGCGGCCAGGCCCGCGACCAGCCCCGTCACCGTCCAGGCCGCCACCAGCGCGACGTCGTCGTAGTGCGCGGGCATGGCCAGCGCGAAGGTCACCGCCGTCAGCGCCAGGTACGCGTGCGTCAGCGCCGCGGGAGCACGCTGGAGCCTCGACACGACGGCCCCCGCGCCATGCGCCAGCGCGACGACGAGGAGGAAGCCGAAGAGGTGCGAGTCCTGCTCCTGGGAGACCTCGTACGCGCCCAGCGACGTCAGGCCCACCCAGTTGAGCAGGGTGAAGGCGAGGCTCGCGCGCACGGGCAGGTCGCGCGGGCGCACGAGCAGCGCCACGGAGAAGAGCAGGAAGTAGAGCGCGAGGAAGCCCAGGCTCAAAAGGAGCCGGTCATTCTCGGGCGCGCCCGGCGCCATGTGGCCCGTGCGCACCGCCCAGACGACGTGCGTGCTGTACACCGCCACCAGGCTGGACAGGGGCACGATGACCCAGCGGTTGCGCACCAGGAAGAACAGCGCGCCCGCCGCGAGCAGCGTGGTGGACAGCAGCGTGAACGCGGTGATGTCGCTGAGCATCCCCGTGTGCAGCCCCAGGAACAGCGCGATGCCCGCCACCGTCTCGGATTGCATCCGGTGCGCGATGGTGACGATGGCCACCACGAACCCCGCCAGCAGCACCAGCGCCAGCACCTCACTGTCGATGACCCGCACCGCCGGGATGAAGTGCAGCGCGTAGGTGACGAAGTACGCGAGCGCCAGGCCGCCGCCGAAGACGATGCGCCCGAAGAGCTGGTGCCGCCGCGCCAGCCACAATCCGAACGCGCCCAGGCCCGCGCTGAGCAGGTAGCCCGCGCCCACGCGCGCCAGCACCCCCAGCTCCCCGAAGTGGTACGTGATGAGGTACGCGATGCCGATGATGAGCGCCACGATGCCCAGGCGGCTCAACCAGTAGGTGCCGACATGCGCCTCCAGGTCCCGCTGCTCGGGCGCGGCCACCGGAGGCGTCACAGGGGCGACTGCGGGCGCGGCCACGGGGCGCGGCGCCTCCCGGGCCTCCAGGCTCGCGAGCCGCGTCTCCAGGGCCGCGACCGTCGCCTCCAACCGCTTCACCGTCTCCCGCAGGTCCTGCCCGTCACCCTCGTCCGCCATGGACTTCCTCGTACCCCAGCACGCGCGGGCCTGGCGCCAGCCCCCGGGGAGTGCGCACGGGGGCCGGATGCCTTTGCTTCAGGCGAGGTTGTGGAAGACGTGCTGCACGTCGTCGTCCTGCTCCAGCATGTCCACCAGCTTGAGCACCTCCGTGGCCTGGTCCTCGGGCAGCTCCTTCAGCGTACCGGGCAGGGGGATGTACTCGGACTGGGTGGACGCGGTCGCGATGCCCTTGGCTTCAATCGCCGACATGAGCTTGCCGAAGTCGGCGAACTTGCAGCGCAGGAGCAGCTGCTTCTCGCCCTTCTCGCCGGTCGTCTCGCCCATCTCCTCCAGGCCGTGGTCGATGAGCTCCAGCTCCAGCTCCTCCGCGTTCAGCCCTTCCGCGTCCAGGCGGATGGCGCCCATGCGCTCGAAGAGGCGGGAGACGCTGCCCGCCGTGCCCATGCTCCCGCCCAGCTTGGTGAAGGGGAAGCGGACGTTGGCCACGGTGCGCGTGACGT
The DNA here is from genome assembly GCF_003611625.1 of Corallococcus sp. CA054B. NCBI lineage: Bacteria > Pseudomonadati > Myxococcota > Myxococcia > Myxococcales > Myxococcaceae > Corallococcus > Corallococcus sp. CA054B. The sequence continues at coordinate 46,339 of NZ_RAVY01000018.1, read as the reverse complement.
TGTCCGTGGCCGCCTCCACCAGGATGCCCACGCCGTGCGGCGCGAAGCCTTCGTACAGGAGGATCTGGTAGTCGGCCTGGTCCTGACCACTGGCGCGCTTGATGGCGGCGTCCACGTTGGTCTTGGGCATGTTCGCCGCGCGGGCGTTCTGCACGGCCCGGCGCAGCGCGGGGTTCGATTCGATGTTCGGCCCGCCCGCCTTCACCGCGATCACGATGTCCTTCGTGATGCGCGTGAAGACCTTCGCCATCTTGTTCCAGCGGGCGAACATCGTCGCCTTGCGTGTCTCGAAAATGCGTCCCATGGTGTCCTCAATATACCGTGAGCCGCTCCGGTGGAGAGGCTTTCGGAAAGGGTGTGTGTGTCACCCGCGCGGGAAGCGGCTCGCCAGCGCGTCGGCCAGGGGGCCCGCGCCCGTGCGCAGCGGGTCCACGCAGGGCAGGCCATGCGCCCGGCCGGTGGCCTCCAGGAGCGCCAGCGCCTCGGCCTCGCCCAGGTGCTCCGTGTTGATGGCGATGCCCGTGCACTGGATGGCCGGGTTCGTCAGCCGGCCCTCCAACACCGTGCGGTCGATGACGTCCTGGATGGACGGCAGCGGGTGTTTCACGCCGCGCATCCGCGTGCGCGTGGGCTCATGGCAGACGATGAACGCGTCCGGCTGCGCGCCGTGCAGCAGGCCCAGCGTGACGCCCGCGAAGGAGGGATGGAACAGCGACCCCTGGCCCTCCACCACGTCCCAGTGGTCCGCGTCGTTCGCGGGCGTGAGCCACTCCGCCGCGCCGGAGATGAAGTCGGACACCACGGCATCCAGCGCCACGCCCCGCCCGGAGATGAGGATGCCCGTCTGCCCGGTGGCCCGGAAGTCCGCCTTCCATCCGCGCTGACGCAGCTCCTTCTCCAGCGCCAGCGCCGTGTACTTCTTGCCCACCGCGCAGTCGGTGCCCACGGTCAGCACGCGCAGTCCGGGCCGCTTCGTGCCCTGGCCGGTGGCGAAGTCCCGGTCCGGGAAGCGCACGTCGTGCAGCTTGCGCCCGTGCTTCGCCGCCGCGGCGGCCACGGCGGGGAACGAGGACAGCCGCTTGTGCAGCCCGGTGGCCACGTCCAGCCCGGCCTCCATCGCCTGCACCAGCGTGTCCACCCACGCGTCCGCCAGCACGCCGCCCGGATTCACCACGCCCACCACCAGCGTGCGCGCGCCCTTCGCCTTCGCCTGGGCGATGTCCATGTCCGGCAGGCCACAGTCCGCCGCGCAGCCCGGGAGGCGCAGCTGACCCACGCACCAGTCGGGCCGCCAGTCCACGATGCCGTGGGCCGTCTTGGCCGCGAGCTGATCCCTCACGTCTCCCAGGAACAGCAGGTAGGGCTTGTCGATGTCCACGCGCGGTGCCTTAGCACGGCCGAAAAACGGCGTGGAAATGGCGCGGGGGAATAAGCGCGACACCGGACGTAACAGGGAGGAGCCCGGATACGGGCTTCCCCTCTGCCCCGGAGCCCCCCTCATGCGCTTCATGCCGACCGCCGCGCTCGTGTTCGCCGCCTCCCTGGCCACCGCCTGTGGCGGCCCGCTGGAAGAGGAGCCGCGGACCGCTGACGCCGACGTCGCGGGGGAGTCCATCGCCAGTCAGGAGCAGGCCATCGACGAGTCCTGCGTGAGCCCGAGCGTGGTGCTGGCGCAGCCGGACGGCGCGGCGGTCACGGCCGTCTTCCCCACGTGCGGGTATCAGGACGCGTCGGCGGCCTCCACCGACGGCTCCTATGATCAGACGGACTGCCCCCACCGCTTCGTGACGGAGGTCACCGGCCTGGCCGGCAACTTCGCCCAGCCGTTCGTGGAGGTCATCCCGGCGTCCACCGTCAACGAGAGCGCCTGCAAGGGTGTGGCGATCGGCGGCGCCGCGTTCGGCTACAAGAACGGCGCCTGGTATGGGTTGGGCTCGGTGAGCACCACCGGGACCTGGATTCCGCCGGGCCTCTTCTTCCCGAACGGGTTCTGCGTCCTGCGCTTCAACATCGGCTCGGGCGGGACGGGCTACAGCAAGATGCGCGTCACGGGCTTCGGCGCGGCGCTGGGCGTCTTCAAGACCCGGGTGCGCACGGGCGTCCGCCTGGGGACGAGCTCCTGCTAGCCCTCCGGGCCGCCATCCCGGGCCTCCCACCTGCCAGGTGGGAAGCGCTTGGGAGGGTATCGACGGACTTCGCGGGCGGGGCGGCTCCTGCTAGGAACGCCTCCGTGGTCTTCCGCCCGCGATCGCCCCGCGCCGTCCCGCCCGGGGAGTCCTCCGCACCCGAGCCGGAGGTGCCTTCGGCCTCCCGTGGGGACGCCGCGGAGTTCCAGGCGCTCATCGCGCGGTGCGCTCCGGCGTTGGAGGAGCGGGCCCGCATCCTCTGCCGGGGCCGCAACCCGTCGGACGCGAAGGACCTGTTGCAGGAGACCTACGAGCGGGCCTTCCGCGCGTTTCATACGTATGACCGGTCCGCGCCTCCCATGGCGTGGCTGGCGTCCATCCTCGTTCGACGCTTCCTCGACTGGTGCCGGCACGACCGGCGCCACCCCCAGGAGGAATTCACCGACGCGATGGGGGACACCCTGGCGGAGGCCGAAGCCGCCCCGGAGACATGGGCGCGCTACACGTTGGAAGACGTGTGGAAGGCGGTGGAACAGCTTCCCCCGGAGCTGCGCGAGGTGGTCCGCATGAAGGACATGGAGCGACAGAGCTACGCGGAGATCGGCCGGCGGCTCGGCATCCCGTCCATGACGGTGGGCACCCGGCTGTTCCGCGCGCGCAAGAAGCTCAAGGAGCTGCTCCTCGCCCGGGAAGGCACCGCGGGGGGACCGGCGTGACCGTCTTGTGTGAACAGCTCGCCGCCTTCGTGGACGGGGAGCTTCCGCCAGAAGAGGCCGAGGCCTTCCAGGCCCACCTCGCGACCTGCGCCGGGTGCCAGGCCGGCCTGGAGGACCAGGTGCAGGCGAGCCTCCTCGTGCAGGCCGCCGCTGACGCACGAGCCGCGTCCGGAGCTCAGACGCGGTCCGTGGCGTCCCCCGGTTCAGAAGGCGGCCCCGGTGCTCCGGCGGCGGCGCCGGGACTCCGTGCCGTTCCCGGGACGGGGAGCCAGGCCGAACCGGTGCCCGATGCCAGGACGCGCTCCCCGTCGGCTCGCCCGCGCGGCCGTGCTGCCTGGGATCGCCGCCGTGTGGCGGGCTTCGCGGCCGCAGCCGCCGCGGTGGTGCTCGCGGTGCTGCTGGTGGGACGTCCGTGGCGCACCACGGAGACCGTGCGCGCGCTGCCCTTCGCGCTCGCCGCCGCGCGTCCGCTGGAGGGCCGGCTCAGTCACCCGGGCCTCGCGGACTACCGCGCCACGGGCACGATGCGCGGTGGCGCCGACGGACGGCCGGAGCTGGACCTCAAGGTGCTGTCGGAGCTGGAGGCGAAGGGCGACCTGCACGGCGTCGCGACCGCGTGGCTCGCGGCCGGGGACTTCGAGCGCGCGGAGCGCATCCTGGAGCGGCTGCCCTCATCGCCCGCCGTCATGGGCGACCTGGCGCTGGCGGCCCTGGGCCGTGCCCAGCCGGAGCGCGCCCTGACGCTCGTGGAGCTGGGCCTGGAGAGCGCGCCGGACGACGCGCGGCTGCGCTGGAACCGGGGCCTCGCGCTCCAGGCGCTCTCGCTGGAGCTGGCCGCCGCGGCGGAGTTCTCCCGCGTGGCGCAGGCGAAGGAGCCCGGCTGGAGCACCGAAGCCACCGAGCGCGCGGACGGCCTGCGCAAGGGCGCGCTGTCGCGGCGGGACTCGTGGAAGGCCATGAACGCGGCGGGCATGGAGCTGGCGCTGGACGGCACGCCGTACCCGGGCCCGATGGCGCGGCGCAACCCGGACCTGGCGCGGCTGTACCTCTACCACGCGTTGCGCGCGGCCCCGACCGTGGAGCGCGTGCAGGCGCTGGCTCCGCTGGCGGCGCTGCTGGACGACGTCACCCGCACGAAGACGGCGAGCGCCTACGTGGCGCGCGTGGCGGCGGCGGACTTCAACAAGCGCGGCCCGCTGGCCAACACCTACCGCGAGCTCCTCGCCGGCACGCGCTCGCTGGAGGGTGCGGAGGCGGACGCGTTCCTCGTGAGGTTGCGGCGCTCCGGCGAGCGCGACCTGCTGCTGGGCGCCATCCTGCTGCTCCACCAGGAGGACCGCTTCGTCGACGAGCTGGCGGCGCTGGTCCGTCAGTCCGGCGAGCCCGCCTGGTACGACGCTCCGCTTGCCCGGGGCAGGGCGCAGGCGGCGCAGGACCGGGGGGACATGGAGACGGCGGAGACGTCGCTCAAGAACGGGCTGGCGGCGTGCCGGAGCGAGGGCTTCGGGTATCGCTGCGTGGATCTCCAGCGGTCCCTGGCCGCGCTCTACAACCGCATGGATCGCCGCAAGGAGGCCGAGTCGCTGGCGCGTCCCGCGCTGGAGGAGGCGTTCCGTAGCGACAGCTGGTACCAGGAAGAGCTGCTCCTGGCCGACCTGGTGACGAGCGCGCGGCTGAGCCACGCCCCGGCGCTGGCCCGCGCCTACCTGGACGAATACCTCCACCACTCGCCGGAGGACTGCGCGCGCCGGTCGGAGTACCACCACGCACGGGCGCTCCTCTTCGTGGAGGACCTGGACGCGAAGCGGGCCCGGCGCGAGGTGCAGGACGCGCTCACCTGTCCCACCGCACCCACGCTCATGGAGGTCGCCGTCGCGGGAGACCTGCTGCGGCTGGAGGGCGCCACGGTGCCGGGCCGCGAGCTGGACCGCGTGCGCGAGCGCATCCGCGTGCTGCGCGAGGACCCGTCGCTGACCACCGGCGAGAAGCTGCTCGTGGACCACATCGAAGGGCGCATCCTCATCGAGCGCGACCGTGAGGAGGGCCAGAACCTGCTGCGCGGGGTCATCACCGGCTCGGCGCTCCACCGCTCCACCGACATCGAGGCGCGCAAGGCCTGGGCCCACAGCCACCACGTGCTGATGATGGACGCGGGCCGGGCGAAGGAGTGGGGCCTCGCGGTGGACCTGCTCGCCGAGGAGGTGGACCGCACCGCGCCCACGTCGTGTCTGCTGGCGCTGGCCGGCCAGGACGAACGGATGCTCTTCGTCGCCCGAGGCCCCACCGGCGCGAGCAGCGGGCTGTACCTCCACGCCCTCAAGCAGCCCCTGCGCGAAGAGGTGCCCGCGGTGCCAGAGCCGCTCCTGCAGGTGCTCGCGGGGTGTGGCGTCGTGAAGGTGCTCGCGGAGCCCATCCTCCTGGGGCGCCCGGGGCTCTTGCCCGCGGACCGGGCGTGGAGCTACCTGGCTCCGGGCGGCTACCGCGTGGAGTCCCCGGCCGTGGCGCCCGCCCCGAAGCGGCTGGTGGTGTCGGACGTGGAGCCGCCCGCGACGCTGGGGCTGCCGCGCCTGATGCCGTGGAAGGGCATGACGGGGCCGGGCGACGTCCACCTGCGAGGCCGCGCGGCGACGCCGGAGTCGGTGCTCGCGGAGATGGAGGACGCCACGGAGGTGGAGCTGCACACGCACGGCCTCGCCGGCACCGTGTCCGACGCGGCCTTCCTGGCGCTGTCCCCGGACGCGGCCGGCCGCTACGCGCTCACCGCGGAGGAGCTGGAGGGACACACGCTCCGGGGCTCGCCGGTGGTGATGCTGGCCGCTTGCGACGCGAACGTGGGCGCATGGCGCTACCACTCGGTGGCGAGCCTTCCGTCCGCGCTCATCCAGGCAGGCGCGCGGGCCGTGGTCGCGCCCTCCACGGAGGTTCCGGACGTGGAGGCCGGGGCCTTCTTCCAGGCGCTGGTGGACTCGCTGCGGCAAGGCACCCCGCCCGCCCAGGCGCTCCGGGACACCCGCGCCCGGTGGCTGAAGCAGGGCAGCGCCCGGTGGGTCCAGGACCTGGTCGCGTTCGAATAGAGTCCCGGCGAATATCCGCGCCGCCGCGCGTAAGGGATCCGGGAGGAATCATGATCACGCGTTGGAAGTCCGCAGTGGGAAGGGTGGCCGTGGGGTTCGCCGCCCTGTCGGCGGCGCAGGCCGGTGCCCAGGAGAAGACCCAGAACACCCCGGTGAAGCTCGCTCCGGCGAAGCGCATCGAGAGCCCGGCGGCGGTGAAGTCCACCGGCTCCGTGGACGTGGCGGTGGACGATGGCGCCAGGGGCACCCGCATGTACCGGTACGACCGGAGCAGCGGGAAGCTCACGCTGGTGAAGCAGCTCACCCAGAAGGAGGCGGCCAGCACCACCGCCGGCTTCAAGGCGCTGTCGTCCGTGGAGGCCGGTGGCGGCACGGCCTTCGTGGATCCGAACCGCGGCGGCGCCGTCGCCCCCGAAGGCAAGCCTCCCAAGGGCGGCGGCCCTCCGGGCGGACATGATCCGGGCCTCACCCAGACGGACCTGGCCAACATCCACCGCGAGCTGGGCAGCCTGAAGCTGAACAAGGCCCAGGTGAAGATCGCCACCCAGGCTCAGCGGTAATCCCAGCCTCTCAGTGGAAGAAACGGACGGCCGTGGCGCCGGGGTGGGGACACGTCGCCTCACCCCGGAGGGCCACGGCCTTCACGTTCCTGGATGAACGCCAGCCCACGCGTTCAACCCCAGACGCCCGGAGTGTCTGCCCTGACTTCGCTCCCGCGTTTCCCGCACCTCTCGCGCCTTGCCACACGTACAACGTGCTCGCACTTTTCGTGCGTGAGGGGGCGCTGCTCGCCCGTTTGTCTTTGACGCCCTCCTTGTCCAAACGTTCGTGGGTCCGGCCGGAGCGCCCGCGGCAGCAGGAGGTTGCACACATGGGGAACGTGGAGAACGGGCGTCGTCGTGGCGTGGGAGGGCTCTCCCGGTGGGCGTGGGGCCTGGCCCTGGCCGTCATGGGAGCGGGCTGTGACCCGGGAGCCGGGGAGCCCGCGCCAGCGGATCCGCTGGGCACGCAGGAGCAGGCGGCCCTCAGCTACAACAGCCTTTCGTACAACGGGCTGTCGTTCAATGGCTTGTCCTTCAACGGGTTGTCCTTCAACGGGCTGTCGTTCAATGGCTTGTCATCCATTGACTTCGCGTCGTGGTACGGCGCGGATCCAGCGCTCGCGGAGGAGGTCATGCGCTACATCGTGCGCTGCGCCGTCCCGGAGGGACAGACGCGCACGTACACGGATGCGCAGACGAACACGATGCACACCTGGACGGGGCTGCTGGGCCTGGCGCCGGGCTGGGCCGGTGGGGCGCCCGCGACGGAGGCCGAACAGCAGATCGTCTCCGCCTGCCTCGCGGCGCACAGCAATCCCTTCGGCGTGAGCGTGCCCATCTCCGTGCTGGGACGGGATGCGCTGGGGGAGGAGATCCCCACCTCCGACTTCGAGCTGGCCTCCTTCGCCCAGCCGGAGTCCTGCTTCTTCGGCAACCTCTTCCAGGGGCAGGGGCTCTACGCGGGCAGCCAGAACCCGCCCCTGGACGCGACCCAGAGCACCACGCGCGCGTGCGCGGTGGTGGATGGCTCCGGGATGCCCCGCATGACGTGCGCGCCGCTCATCTACGTGGGGAGCTGCTCGGACGTGTGCACCCAGACGGGGACGGCGTTCGCGAGCTGCACGGTGGGAGGCGTGAGCTTCCAGCCGCTCACCACGCGCGTGCGCGCCGCGGACCTGGCCGTGTGCGGCGACGGCACCTGCCAGGTGACGGAGTCCTGCGGGGCGTCCAACACCTACGACGCGTGCACGGCGGACTGCGGCGCCTGTCCCTGAGGTGAGCGCGGGCGGCCTTCAGCCGGAGTGGGAGCCCAGGCCGGAGGCCGCGCCCGCGCGCAGCCGTTCATGCAGCGCGTCCGTGAGCAGGTACCAGAACTGGACGTTGCCGAAGCTGAGGATGTCGCCGCCCCGGAGCGGCACCTCGCGCTGCCCGATGGTGCTGGCATTGACGAAGGTGCCATTGGTGGAGCCCAGGTCGCGCACGGTGCAGCGGCCCGCCGCGCGGCTCCACTTGAGCTCCGCGTGCTGCTTGGACACGGACGCGTCGTCCAGCACCAGCTCGCAGTCCAGCCTCCGGCCAATGCGCAGCACCTCCGAATCCCGGAGGGTGGGGAGGGTGGCGACGAGCAGGTCGTCGAACTCGAAGAGCAGGGCGAGCATGCCCTGCTCGACGTCGCCGGGGTCCGCCATGCGGGTGGGCGCGAGCGCGGCGGCGGACAGCTCCGACGGCGGACGCTGCACCAGCGCGAAGGGGCCCAGCTGGTGCTGGAAGGCGCCCACGGGGAGGGCGGAGGCGAGCGCGCGCAATTCCTGGACGGACAGCACGTGGAGCAGCCTAACGGGTCGGCCGTCGGGCGCCCAGCCACTACCGGACGATGGCTGTAAGGCTTTCGTTGACCGGCCAGTCACTCGTTCCCTACATTGACCCTTTCGAGTCGCGGGCCGGGTTCCAGGAGGGAACGCTGGACCCCCGATGCGCAGCCAGGTGACGGAAGGAGCGGTGGTTCGATGAGCGGGAGCGACAACATCCCGATGACCCCCCACGGTCTGCAGAAGCTCAAGGACGAGCTGAAGCACCTCCAGTCCGTGGAGCGGGGCAAGATTTCGCGTGAAATCGAGGTCGCGCGTGCGCACGGCGACCTGCGTGAGAACGCGGAGTACCACGCAGCCAAGGAGAAGCAGTCGCACATCGAGGGGCGCATCCTGACCCTCGGTGACTGGATCGCCCGCGCGGAGGTCATCGACCCGGCGAAGCTGGGCGGCGACAAGGTTGTCTTCGGCGCCACCGTGGAGCTGGTGGACACGGAGAACGACAAGTCCATCAGCTACCGCCTGGTGGGTGAGACGGAGGCCGACCTGAAGAAGCGGTGGATCGCCGTGACCTCGCCGGTGGCGCGCGCGCTCATCGGCAAGAAGGTGGGCGATATCGCCACGGTGCAGAGCCCCGGCGGCGTGCGGGAGCTGGAGGTCGTCGCCATCAGCTTCGAGGATCCGCAGGAAGAGTCGGCCAGCTAGCGCTGGAGCCCGGCTGGCCGGGTGTCCTTCGGGGGAGCGGGCCTGGGCTCGCTCCCCCGGTTTCGTTTTCCCTGCGGCGTCAGGAGCGCTTCGTAGGATGGAGGCTGGAAATCCCGCGTGAACCACCCGCTCGCCAGCCTCGTTGGACCTCTCAAGTACGCGTGTCAGCGTGACTTCGCCCAGCTCGGGATCGTGCGCGATCTGCGCACGCTGATCGAGCGCACCCTGGCGTCGGCCGGGGGCGTGGACGCGCAGGCACTGGAGCATTTGAGGGCGGCGCTGCCGCACGTGGATCCGCCCGCGCCGCCGGAGCACCGCAAGGCCGCGCTGCGCCAGGTGCTGGGCGCGCTGAAGCTCAGCGGCGTGGTGTTGCCGGAGGAGCTGGAGCGGGTGGTCGTCACGGGAGAGATCAACGCCGTGGCGGCGGGCTTCCCCCGGTCGCCAGAGCGTGCGCACGTGCTGGAAGGGGAGCTGAACCCCGCGCCGCCGCGCCGCCGGTTGACGCCCCCGCCGGGGACGCTGGAGGCGCGTGGCAACACCGTGCCGCCGTGGCGTTCGCAGGACCCCGTGCCGCAGGTGGGCGGTGGCGTTCCGGCGGCAACGCCAGCGCCCGCGTCCCGGCAGCAGGTCCGTTCGCCCTCGCCCGGAGCGGGTCCCCAAGGCGGGAATGCAGGCCCGGCGAAGGGCGAGCCGGTGCCTTACGGTGTGCGCATGGCTGCATCCCGGGGCGCCTCGGCGGGCCCCGCGCAGGTGGACGCCCAGCCCTACGGTGCGCGCATGGCCGCGGCCCGGAACGCCGCCGTTCCCGCGGGTGCGCCGTCGCGTGCTCCGGGCGCGAAGCCCGCCGCGAGCACCGACGCTCGCAAGGGCGCGCCGCCCGCGGACCGCGCCCCCACGGAGAAGGCCCGGAAGAAGAAGGCCAAGGCCGTGGGCGCGGAGGCGTCCCGCTCCGAGGCGAAGCTGCTGTCCATCGCGCCGCGCACCGGCCCGCTGTCCGCGCCGCTCAAGACGCTGGGCAAGCGCCTGGGGCCGCGGCTCGTTGCCGTACTCGACAAGAAGGGCCTGCGCCGCACCGGCGACATCCTGTTCCTGTTGCCACGCTGTTACGAGGACCGCCGCAGGCTGCGCACCATCGCGGAGCTCATCCCCGGTGAGCGCGGCGTGACGGTTGGCACCGTCAAGACGGCCGACTTCGTCCCGGGGCGCGGAGGCAAGCGCATGTTCCGCGCCGTCGTGGGGGACCGCTCCGGCAGCATCGCCGCCACCTATTTCAACGCCGGGCCGTGGCTCAAGAGCCGCTTCTCCGTGGGCAAGCAGCTGGTGCTCTCCGGCGAGGTGCGCGCCTCCATGAACGGCCGGGAGATGGCCCACCCGGAGCTGGAGCCCGCCGAGGACCTGGAGAACACCACCTCCGTCCACTTCCACCGCATCGTCCCCGTCTACCCGGGCTTCGAGCGCGGCGAGCAGCGCTCCTTCCGCGAGCTGGCCTCGCGCATCAGCGAACAGCACGCGCACCACCTGGAGGAGCCGCTGCCCGCGGACCTGCGCCGCCGCTACCACCTGATGGGCCTGCCGGACGCGCTGCGCTTCATCCACTTCCCGCCCGACGACGCGGACCTGGAGGCGCTGGACGCGCACCAGAGCCCCGCGCACCGCCGGCTCGCGTTCGACGAGCTGTTCTTCCTCCAGCTGGGCATGGCCCTCAAGCGCCAGGGCATCAAGGCGGAGGAGGGCATCGCCTTCAACGTCTCCCCGGAGCGGCTGGACAAGGCGCGCGCCGCGCTGCCCTTCCAGCTCACCGGGGCGCAGGCGCGCGTGGTGGGGGACATCGCCCGGGACATGACGCGCCCGGAGCCCATGAACCGGCTGGTGCAGGGCGACGTGGGCAGCGGCAAGACGGCCGTGGCGCTCGTGGCCGGCATGGTGGCGCTCCAGGACGGCTACCAGGTGGCGGTGATGGCCCCCACCGAAATCCTGGCCGAACAGCACGAGCGCACCTTCCGCCGCATCCTGGAGCAGCTGGGCTACCGCGTGGGGCTCATCAGCGCGGCGGGCACCGCGAAGCACAAGCGCGAGGTGCGCGAGTCCGTGGCGAAGGGCGACATCCACCTCGCCGTGGGCACGCACGCGCTCCTGGAGGGCGGCGTGTCCTTCCAGAAGCTGGGGCTGGTGGTCATCGACGAGCAGCACCGCTTCGGCGTGCTCCAGCGCCACACGCTCATGAGCAAGGGGCTCACGCCGGACGTGCTGGTGATGACCGCCACGCCCATCCCGCGCACGCTCGCGATGACGCTCTACGGCGACCTGGACGTGTCCATCATCGACCAGCTGCCGCCGGGCCGCACGCCCATCACCACGCGCGTCTTCAACAACGAGCAGCGCGCGCGCGTCTACGAAGCGGTGGGCGCGGAGCTGGCCAAGGGCCACCAGGCCTACGTCGTCTATCCGCTGGTGGAGGAGTCGGAGAAGCTGGACCTGGAGGACGCCACCCAGGGCGCGACGAAGCTACAGGCGGTGTTCCCCACCGCCAGCGTGGGCCTGCTGCACGGGCGCATGAAGCCCGAGGAGAAGGACGCCGTGATGGAGGCCTTCCGCGACAAGCGCATCCAGCTGCTCGTCTGCACCACGGTGGTGGAGGTGGGCGTGGACGTGCCCAACGCGTCCGTCATGGTGGTGGAGGCCGCGGAGCGCTTCGGCCTGTCGCAGCTGCACCAGCTGCGCGGACGCGTGGGCCGTGGCGCCGCGGCCAGCTACTGCTTCCTCGTCGCGGGCGCCGCGCGCTCCTGGGAGTCCACCGAGCGGCTGGGCGTGATGGAGCGCAGCAGCGACGGCTTCGTCATCGCGGAGAAGGACCTGGAGATCCGCGGCCCCGGCGAGTTCCTGGGCACGCGGCAGAGTGGCCTCCCGGAGCTGGCCGTGGCGAACCTCGTGCGCGACGGCGACCTGTTGTCGCTCGCCCAGGCGGAGGCGCGGCGCATCATGGATGCCGACCCCCAGCTCCAGAAGCCGGACCACCAGGGGCTCGTGAAGGCGCTGGAGGAGCGCTGGGAGGGCCGGCTCGCGCTTGCCCGGGTGGGGTAGGTGCGAGCAGGCCTGCGGCCGCCGCCTGGATTGTCCCAGACTGTCGTCGTGCTTACTTTCCCCGCTGGAGGACCACGGGGGACGGACGCGATGGGAGACTGGGGCCGAGCGGAGTATCTGGCGCGGCAGGGCATCCGGGATCGCCGGGTGCTCGCGGCGATCGCCAACCTGAGCCGTGCGGACTTCGTGCCCATGGGCGAGCGGGACTCGGCCCATCAGGACGTGCCGCTGCCCATCGGTCACGGGCAGACCATCAGCCAGCCCTACGTGGTGGCCCTGATGACGGAGGCCCTGCGCCTGCGCGGCTGTGAGCGCGTGCTCGAGATTGGCACCGGCTCCGGCTACCAGACGGCGGTGCTGGCGATGCTGGCCCGCGAGGTCTACACGGTGGAGATCGTCCGCGAGCTGGCCCGGCCCGCCCGGCGGCTGCTCCACCGGCTGGGCTTCACCAACGTGTTCTACCGCGAGGGTGATGGCTCCCAGGGCTGGGCCCAGGCCGCGCCCTTCGACGCCATCATCGCCACCGCCGCGCCGGAGGACATCCCCCGGGAGCTCCTGCGCCAGCTGCGGCCCGGGGGGCGGATGGTCATCCCCGTGGGCTCCGTGACCGGGACGCAGGAGCTGCTGCGCATCCGCCGGGGACAGCCGGGGATGCTGCCCCGGGTGGATCGCCTGCTGCCGGTGCGCTTCGTCCCCATGACGGGCCTGGGCTCCTCCGCCCCGAGCTGAGCGGGTGCGACAGGTCACGCGCCTGCATGCCCACTCCCAGTGTCCCGGGGGCGCGTTGCCGACTGGAGAGGGGACCGGTAACGTCCCGCCCATGATCATCTGCCCGGTCTGCGACCACGTGCAGTCGGAAGGCGAAGAGTGCGAAGGCTGTGGCAAGCGCTTCCCCGGCCTCATGAACATCCCCGCGCCTGTCGTGGCCCCGCTGCCGGAGCTGGAGCTGACGCACCACGCGGGGGGCCGCGTGCCGGTGGACGCGCCCGTGCTGCCGGAGCTGGACCTGACGCGGCTGCGCTCGGGGCCGGACCTGCCGGCGATGGTCGTGCCCGACCTGGAGTTGACCCGTTCGGGCGCCACGGGCGACGTGCCCGTCGCGCAGATGCTGGACCTGGACACGGGCCGCGCGCAGGACGACGGCGTGCGCACCGCTGCCCCGGTGGGCGCGGTGACGTGCCGCTACTGCCGCCATGTCCAGGCGGAAGGCCTCTTGTGTGACGGCTGCGGCATGCGGCTGCCCCGGGCCCGGGTGGCGGCGCCCGTGACGGCGAAGCGCGGAGGCGCGGACGACGGCGAGCGCGTGCCCTGTCCCTCCTGCCACGTGCCGGCCTGGCCGGGCCGCGCGTGCGTGGCGTGCGGCACGAAGGTGGAGGGGGAGGCGTGACGGCCCCGGCGCTGAAGGCGGGCTACGCGTGCAGCGAGGGGTGCGGCTTCACCGCCTCGCTGTGGGACGTCGTCTACCGCTGCCCGCGCTGTGAAGGTCTGCTGGAGGTGGCCCACGACGAAGCCGCCCTGCGCGCCATCCCCGCGGCGGAGTGGAAGCGCCGCTTCGAGTCCCGCTTCGCGACGTCCCGGCTGCCGGACGGCTCCGGCGTCTGGGGCAAGCGCGAGTGGGCGCTCCCCGAGCTGCCGGTGGAGGACATCGTCTCGCTGGGAGAAGGGCGCGTGCCGCTCAAGCCGCTGCCTCGCATGGCGGCGGAGCTGGGGCTGGGCTCGCTGATGTTGAAGGAGTGCGGCGTCTCTCCGACGGGCAGCTTCAAGGACTGGGGGATGACGGTCCTGGTGTCCGCGGTGAAGCACCTGCGCTCGCGCGGCACGCCCATCCGCGCGGTGGCGTGCGCGTCCACGGGCGACACGTCCGCGGCGCTGTCCGCCTACGCCGCGGCGGCGGGCATCCCGGCGGTGGTGTTCCTGCCGAAGAACAAGGTGTCGCTCGCGCAGCTGGTGCAGCCCATCGCCAATGGGGCGCGCGTGCTGTCGCTGGACACGGACTTCGACGGCTGCATGAAGCTGGTGCAGGCGGTGACGGCGGACACGGGGCTGTACCTGGCGAACTCGATGAACTCGCTGCGCATCGAGGGCCAGAAGATGATCGCCATCGAGCTGTGCCAGGACCTGGGCTGGGAGCCGCCGGATTGGATCGTCATCCCGGGCGGCAACCTGGGCAACGCGAGCGCCCTGGGCCGTGGCCTGGACCTGCTCTTCAACCTGGGGCTCATCACCCGCCGGCCGCGCATCGCGGTGGCGCAGGCGCAGCGGGCGAACCCCCTGGCGCGCGCCTTCCGGGGCGGCTTCCAGGAGCTGGTGCCCATGCAGGCGGGAGCAACGCTCGCGTCCGCCATCCAGATTGGCAACCCGGTGTCCTTCCGCCGCGCGGTGCGGATGCTGCGCGCGTTCGACGGCGTGGTGGAGGAGGCGACGGAGTCGGAGCTGGCCAACGCGGCGGCCCGGGCGGACCGGGAGGGCACCTTCGCCTGCCCGCAGACGGGCGTCGCGCTGGCGGCGGTTGAGAAGCTGGCCGCGTCAGGCGTGATGGCCAGGGGCGCAAGCGTCGCGGTGGTGGCCACCGCGCACGGGCTGAAGTTCGCGGACTTCAAGGTTGGCTACCACCGGCAGACGCTGAGCGACGTGAAGGCCGCGCACGCGAACCCGCCGGTGGAGCTGCCCGCGGACCTGTCCGCCGTGCGCGAGGCCCTGAAGGACCTGGGCTGAAGCCTCGCGCGCCTCCCGGACTTCGCTACTCCACGTCGAGCGTCAGGCGCGACTCGATGGTGAGCCCGAAGCCGGAGAGGCCCCGGTAGGTCATGTCCGTGTTGGACATCACGCGCATGGTGCTCACGCCCAGGTCGGTGAGGATCTGGCAGCCCATGCCCACGTCGCGCGACTCGTTGGCCGCGCGGCTGACGGACGCGTTGCTGCCGTCGCCCGCGCGCTTGTGGTGGATGCCGAAGTCGTTGCCGTGCATGCCGGGCAGGTAGACGATGACGCCCGTGCCCTCGCGCGCCACGGTCTCCATCGCGCGGTCCAGCAGCAGGTTGCACTTGCAGTCCGGTGACCCGAACACGTCGCCCATGGCGCAGGCGCCGTGCAGGCGCACCAGCGGGGCGGGCTGGGTCTTCGACGGGTCGCCCTTCACCAGGACCAGGGACTTCGCGCCGTCAGGCGTCCACGTGTACGTGAAGGCGGTGAACTCACCGTGGCGGGTGCGCACGACGCTCTGGCCGGCCTCGCGGCGCACCAGGCGGTCCTTGCGGCTGCGGTACTCGATGAGGTCCGCGATGGTGATGAGCTTGAGGTCGTGCTCGCGCGCGAACTGCTTCAGGTCCGGCATGCGCTGCATGGTGCCGTCGTCCTTCACCAGCTCGCAGAGGATGCCGGACGGCTGCAGGCCGGCGAGCCGCGCCAGGTCCACGGCCGCCTCGGTGTGGCCCGCGCGGCGCAGCACGCCGCCTTCGCGGTAGCGCAGCGGGAAGATGTGGCCGGGGCGCAGGAAGTCGTCCGCGGTGGTGTTCGGGTCGGCGAGCGCGCGGATGGTCTTCATGCGGTCGCTGGCGGAGACGCCGGTGGTGGTGCCGTGGCGGAAGTCCACGGAGACGGTGAAGGCGGTGCGGTGGGACTCGGTGTTCTCCGCCACCATTTGGGGCAGGCGGAGCGCGTCCAGCCGCTCGGCGAGCATGGGCTGGCAGATGATGCCGCTGGTGTGGCGGACCATGAACGCCAGCATCTCCGGGGTGGCGAGCTCGGCGGCCATGATGAGGTCACCTTCGTTCTCGCGGTCCTCGTCGTCGGCGACGATGACGCACTTGCCGGCCTGGATGTCGCGGATGGCCTCCTCGATGGTGTTCAACTCGGAGTCACGGCTCATGTCGGGGGAACTCATCCTGCTGACGACGTGGAGAGGCATGGTTCGCGGCATGTAACGCGAGGGGGGTGGGGTGGCAAGCCATGCTCGGGGAGCGAGCGTGCGTCCGTTCAATGGCTGGGATGAGCGGAAGCTGGGACTGCGCGTCCGTGTAGGTGGGTGCTGCCCGGCGGCCGACTCGACGGGCTGGGGCACGTGATGTAGGGTGCTCGGCTCCGTGAGCGCAGACATTCAGCAGGACAAGCGGGCCCGGTTCGACCAGTTGCAGGAGAGCCTGTCGACCCGGCAGAGCACCACCCACTTCACCCACGCGGGTGTGTCCATCATCGCCTTCATGTTGATTTCAGGGGCGGCGGGGAAGCTGTTCTACGACTCGCTGCGCACGCCGTTCCTGGCCTGGGGCGCCACGCTCCTGGCGCTGGGGCTGCTGGTGTACGGCTTCCTCAGCTACCGCAAGGGCCGCGCGGTGCTGACGGAGGAGCTGCAGCGGTACGAGGCGCTGCTCGCGCTGCGCCGCGAGCTGCACCTGGACAACCCCGCCGCGCTCCTCCCCCGGTGAGCGCCGCCAGGAAGGTCGCCCTCCCGGGGCGATTCATCGTGCTGGAGGGCCTGGACGGCGCGGGCACCACCACGCAGACGGAGCGCCTGGCATCCGCGCTGAGGGCGGACGGGCTCTCGGTGGTGACGACGCGCGAGCCGTCCGACGGTCCGGTGGGAACGATGCTGCGCCAGGCGCTCACGGGCCGACTGGGTCTGCCGCAGGGCCGGGGGCCGTTGGCGCAGGAAACCCTGGCGCTGCTGTTCGCGGCGGACCGGACGGACCACCTGCACGCGAGGGTGCTGCCGGCGCTGGAGCAGGGCAAGGTGGTGCTGTGCGACCGCTACGTGCTGTCCTCGCTGGCGTACCAGGGCGCGAGCCTGCCCATGGCGTGGGTGGACACGGTGAACGCGCACGCGGTGTCGCCGGACCTGACGCTGTTCGTGGGCGTGGACCCCAAGGTCGCGGCGAAGCGCCGGGCCGTGCGCGGAGGCCCCGCGGAGCTGTTCGAAGCGGACGAGGCCCAGCGGCGGATCGCGAAGCAGTACCTCAAGGCCATCACGCTGCGAGCGAAGCGCGAGCGCATCGTGCACATCGACGGTGAGCTGTCCGTGGAGGCCGTGACGGAAGCGTGCCTCAAGGAAGTGCGGAGGGTGCTCGCGCGCAAGCGCTGAGCCCCGGCTGCCGGGACTGGGGTGCTCCAGCGACGCGGAAGCCGCGGACGAGCGTCCACAACAGCTCCAGCACGGAGCTGTCGAAGCAGATGCGGCTGACGGAGAGCCACGTGCCCACGGGCGCCGCGCCCACCCGTGCATCCATGGCGCTGAAGAAGTCCGCCACGCTCCGGTGCGGCACCATCACGCCCTGGGGCTTGCCGGAGGAGCCGGGCGGGTAGAGGACGTAGGCAGGGTCGTCCAGCGTCGTGCCCGCGCGCGGAGGCCCCAGGACGTCCAGCTCGAACGCGTCCTCCGAGTCCAGCAGGACGGTGCACACGCCGTCCGTCGGCAGGTCCTGGACCCGGCGGGACTCCGTGACGAGCACCCGTGCCCGTGAGTCCTCCATCATCGCGGCCAGCTGTTCCCGCGGGCAGTCCGGATCCAGCGGCACGAACGCGCCGCCTGCCTTGAGGATGCCGAGCATCGCCACCACCAGGCGGGTGGAGCGCTCCACGCACAGCCCCACGCGCACGTCCCGCGCGACGCCGTGCTCGCGCAGGTGCCACGCCAGCGCATCGCTGGCCGCATCCAGCTGTGCGTAGGTGAGCGTTTCATCTTCCGCTACCACCGCCACCGCGTCCGGAGTGCGCGTCACCTGCGCGCGGAACTGCGCGGGGATGCAGCGCGTATCGTCCGGCGGGGACGGCGGCGGCAGGTCGTTCGACTCGCGAAGCGGCATGTACCGTTCGTCCGTGTCGAGCAGAGGCTCGTCCTCGGATGCGGTGGGCACGGCCACCTGTGCCCGCGCTGGCCGCTTCCAGTCCTCCGCGAGCGACATCGGCACCATGTCCGTGGCCACCCAGTGGAGTTCACCCAGCTCCGGCGCCTCCGACTTGAGGCGCGGGGACAGCTCCAGGATGCTGCTCGTCGTCAGCACGAAGCGCGCGCCGCAATCCCGAGCGATGGCAAGAAGCTGGGGCAGGGCGCTGTCCAACCGGGAAGGATCCGGCGGGTGGCACGGCACCGCGATGGCGCCCACGTACAGGCAGCCCATGAACCCCACGACGTATTCGAGGCCTGGCGGATACAGCAGCAGCACCCGTTCGCCGGCCGCGTTCAGCGTCCGCAGCCACGTCCCCAGGGCCCGCGCCCGGGTGTCCAGGTGCGAGAAGCTCCACTCCTCGGATGGCCGCGCATCTCCCAACCGCTCCGCTCGTGGATAGAGCAGGTCCGCGAGGTGGAGGGTCGAATGGAAGATCTCTTCGCCGTTCTCCGCAGCATCCATGAACAAGTCCCTAAACGAGGAATGTCAGATAGTCATGGATGATGGCCCATGAGTCTGACATCCACCTTCGCGAAGGAAACCAACGGCGTTCCTGCGTTCGACACGGCGGGTTTCATCCCACCGCCGCGCTGGAGGGGACGCTGCGGCCAGGGGCGTTCGCCTCGGTGGCCTGGGGGGCAAATGCGCGCTGATGCCCTTTGGCTGGCCCTGGTCCTGATGGCCACGGGATGTGGCTCCGTGTCGCAAGTGCCCGGGCGTGGCCGAAGCTTGAGCTACGCGCCGCGTGAGGGCTCCTCGCCCGCGCGGGTGGAGGCTCCGAACGGCGAGCCCCCGCGCGTCCTCTCCGGGGCTGAGCAACGGCTTTTGCGCCGCCAGCAGCCGCGTGACGACGCGACAGCCGTGGGAGATGTCCGCAGGGAGGGCGCTGTTGGGGGCGAGGCCCGGACTGCTGCATCGACGCGTCAGGCAGTCATCGAGGCCACGGACGAGGTGAAGGGTTCCCTGCGCAGCGTCGAGGCCGCGTTCACCCAGTTGGCGGCCCGTCCTCCAGACCTTTGGGGCTGGAGCCTCACCGGCGTCTTCACGCGCTACCTCGACCAGGGCTCCAAGCAGGTGACGTGGCTTCAAGGCGCGCTTGGGAGCGCCACCGCGTTGACGAAGGTGGCCTCGGAAGTCGGCGACACGGACATGGAATTGGGCCTGCTGCGCATGACGGGGCCGAAGCTCCAGGCGGCTCAGTTCGGAACGCTTCTGCTGGCCACCTGGGTGGACTTCCTGCACCTCGCGGACGCCGTGCTTCGTCACTGCCCCATGTGCAGCGCAGAGAAGCTCTTCGTGGACCTTCATCGCGTGCAGGGGCTAATGGAGCCCACGCTGACGGACCTTGCCTCGCTGGACCCGGAGCGGGTGGAGGCGGCGACCACCGCGATGCCCGAGCTGATGGGGAGGCTGACGCGTGAGTTCGACACGCTCCAGAGGGAGACCCGCGAGACCATGAAGCTCGGCGGGCAGGTCATCGCGGCGATGCAGGCAGTGGAGGCGGTCGCGATGATTTCCACCATGAAGATGGCCCTGCCACGCGTGCCGCCCTCGGCCCCTGCGACGCTGGGCGTGGGGCTCGTGATGATTTCGGGCGGAGTCATGGTGGGCTCACGGATGGTGGTTTCCGCGGAGTGGGTGGAGATGATGCGACGGCTCGTGCATGCGGGTGTCATCTCCGTGCCTGCCGTCGGCGCGGCCGTCCTCATTCAGGGCGGACAGGTCACGATGGCCCAGGCGCACCGGGACCTGCCCAAGGGTGTGCGCGACGCGCTGGGGGACAGCCCGGAGGTGCGAGGCATGCGGGTGACGGGCAGCGCGGGGGCGGGCATGTCGGACGCTCCGAAACACCATGTCTTGCCGCAGGAGCACCGCGAATGGTTCGTGCAGCGCGGTTTCAAGGGCGACATGGATATCGACCAGTTCTGCGTCCGGCTGGAAAAGGCCCACCACGAGGCCATTCACGGTGGAGGGAACTGGAAGCTGGGGCGCACATGGCCCGGCGAGTGGAACCGGATGATCATGGAGGCTCTGCGCGAAGCGGAGAGCCTGGCTGCCCGGCGGTTGACGAGGCGCCAGGTCCTGAACATCGTTGCGGAGAACATGAAGGAGTACAGAGTCCCGATGAACTTCGTCACCGGGAGAAGCCGATGAGCGGCGGAGAAGCCTGGCGGGGCAACATCACGGCACGCCTGTACGAACGGGTCCGCAAGCGTGGGTACGAGTCACTCACCGCCTTTGCGAATGCTCGTCCTACCGTATCGTTGGTGGCGCTGGCCGAAGAGCTGGGACCGGATGACGTTGCAGGGGTACAGATCTTGAGTGCTTTGCTCTACGAGGCGGAGCAGCACAATCAGGTGACCCGTTTTGTGCGTGATGTACTCGCGCGCATGCTGACTCAGAGCCTTCCCGAAGGATGGCCGAGTGTGCTTGACGACGCGAACCGATTCGCCGTCGCCAAGGCGCTGGGGCGCTGGATCGCCTACACCCCCGAGACGCATAAGGGGCGTGCGAAGCGGGTCGGAGATGCGTTGCTCGCCAATCCCCCCTCCGCTGGATGGCGCCCGCTTGGCCCCGACGACGAGCTTCTTCGGACACTCCTCCCCGACGAGGAAGGCTGAGAGGGAAACCGGAGAACGCATTGTCTACGCAGCCGCCAACACGAGCCGCTGGCTGACCTCCGTGCACACGGCTTGTGCCTGCTGCACGGTGTCCGCGCAGGTGCGGCCGTCCGTCGCGCCGGGTGCATTGATCTCCGGATCTATTTATCACTGGTGCCGGGGTCACTTATCAGGTGGGGCGCACCCCTCATTCCTGACTGGTATGCGCCCAATCGTCCTTCATCCCCCGGCTCCTGGCCTCCGTTCGCAGTTCCACCTCCGAAGCCTTTCGGCGCTCGCGCTGACGGTGGCCGCCCTGATGGCGGGCGCCTGCGGCTCGTCGGATGAGCCCACGAGCCCTTCCCCGACGCCCTCCCGTGATGCGGGGGTGGATGCAGGGACGGGAACTTCGGATGGAGGCCAGGACGGGGGCGGGCAGGAGCAGGACGGTGGCACCGAGGAGCCCACGACGCCGGATGCTGGGGAGTCGCCTCCCGCGTTCACCCTGTCGACGGCTTCCGAGCAGACGGTGCGTTTCAATCCTTCGACTTCGACCGCGCTCGCGGTCCAGGTCCTCCGGGATGTGGCCTTCACCGGAGAGGTCTCGCTCTCGGTGGAGGGGCTGCCTCCCCACGTGCGCACCACCCAGGCGCTGCCGGTGATCATCCCCGAGGGCGCGGCTTCAACGCCGTTGGGCTACATCCCGGACGAGTTCGCGGCCTATGGCCGGTTCTCCCTCAAGCTCATCGGAGTGGGCGGCGGCACGCGCGCGGAGTTCCCCGTCGCGCTGGACGTACAGCCGGCGCCTGCCGCGCTGGACAGTGCCTTCGGAACGGAAGGCGTGGCGACGCCGGAGCTCGGCCTTCCCTCAGTGAAGATCAACGGCATGGCCGAGCAGCCCGACGGCAAGTGGATCCTCGTGGGCTCCACCGGTTCCACGGGCCAGCGGGATGTGCTGGTGGTGCGCCTGCTTCCGGACGGGACGCCGGACGCCACGTTCGGCACTCAGGGCGTGGTGGTCAGCGACATCTGCGGAGGCGACGACTATGTGGATGCCGTGACCGTACAGGCGGATGGCCGCATCGTCGTCGCGGGCGGGGCCATCTCCGGCACCAACACCTGCTCGGGGGCGAAGTATCAGAGCGTGCTGCTCGCCAGGTACACGACGGCAGGCGTCCTGGACACCACGTTCGGTGGCACGGGCGTGCGCACCTTCCAGCTCTCCACGGGCATCTCCACCCTGCACGCGGTCACCGTCGACGCCAATGGCAACATTGTCGGCGCGGGCACCGTCGACAACGACGGACTGGACCTGGTGGTGGTCCGCCTGACGCCGGCCGGGGTGCCAGACACGACCTTCAGCGCGGACGGCGTGGCGACCACGGACGTGGGCCGCGAGGATGACGGACTGTGCGTCGTCGCCGAGCCCGATGGCAAGGTCGTCGTGGCTGGGACCTCCACGGGCAGCCTCGACACGCTGGTCGTGCGCCGCTTCAACGCCAACGGCACCCTGGACAACAGCTTCCGCTACTCACCGTCGTTCAGCTCGCCGGACATCACGCCGCGGACGTTGCAGCGGCTGTCGAACGGGAGCTGGCTGGTGGGAGGGAAGGCGGTGTTCTCCAACGGGGACACGGAGGCCGTGGTGGCTCGGCTGACCGCGAGCGCCGGGCAGGACACGTCCTTCGGCCGCGAGGGCTACACCTACTTCACGGCGGGCTTCACGGGCGTGCGGGACACGGTCGTGGGCACGGGCGTGCTGGCGGACGGGACCCTCGCGGTCGCCACCTGGAGTCAGGATGCGAAGGGCGCATCCGGACTGGGAGTCGTCCACCTGGCCCCGAATGGCACCAGCATCCTCCGCTCACATCGGACGGACCTGCCCGGTGAGGAGCAGCCCACGGTCGCGCGGCTGGACGCGCAGGGCTTCCTGCGCGTCACCGGGACGCGAGTCCCGGAGGGGAAGAGCGAAGCCGTGCCCTTCGTGACCCGCTTCCATCCGTACTGACGGCGGAGGGCGGCGAGTCCTCAGGAGGTCTCCAACACGAGCCGCTGGCTGACCTCCGAGCCAGCGCCTCATGGAGCTGCTTGAGCTTGCCGGGGAGGACCGTACCTCAAGGAAGTGCGGCGGGTGCTCGCGCGCAAGCGCTGAGCCCCGGCAGCCGAGGGCGGGGGCTCCCGCGACGCGGAAGCCTCGGACGAGCGTCCACAACAGCTCCAGCACGGAGCTGTCGAAGCAGCTGCGGCTGACGGAGAGCCACGTGCCCACGGGCGCCGCGCCCACCCGTGCATCCATGGCGCGGAAGAAGTCCGCCGCGCTCCGGTGCGGCACCATCACGCCCTGGGGCTTGCCGGAGGAGCCGGACGTGTAGAGGACGTAGGCAGCGTCATCCAGCGTCGTGCCCGCGCGCGGAGGCCCCAGGACGTCCAGCTCGAACGCGTCCTCGGAGTCCAGCAGGACGGTTCACACGCCGTCCGCCGGCAGCTCCTGGACTAGATGAGACTCGTGTCCACCCAGTGGAACTCCCCCAGGTCCGACGCCTCCGACGACGGCGCTCTTGTGTCCGACGCGGCGGGTTCGAATCCCGGCTTCGGCACATCGTCAGGCCCATGAATCTCAACGGATTGCTGGAATGTTTCTCATTCGGGCAGCGTCATGTGTCCCCAATGTACCCCTCCGGCTTGGATTGAGGGCGCACACCAGGGAATGGACAGGGACGGGGCGAGATTACAAACCCGAGCAACTTCAAGACGACAGCGGGTAGTTGTGGACCCTGCTTGAGGTTTCCCACTACCCGCGTTGCGGATTCAACCCCCGCCGCCTCTGGTACTCACTCAGTGGCCTTACTGCTATCGTTCTGCTTTCGCTACTCATTGACCATCTATCACCCTCTCTTGGACGGTGACCATTGCGCCAAGGAGACCCATGAGTCAGCACCCAGGCAAATCGTCGTTGGTCCAAGTCCCTCCTCCCCAGCGTTGGATCGGCAGAATCCGCCCCTTTAGCGCACGGGTTCACAAGAGGCCGCACAAGAGTCCCAAAGGTCAAATCAACGACGTCGTCGTAGATCTGAACAAGGGCACCCGCGTAACGGTGATTGGCAAGGAAGGAGCGAACTTGCACATCCAGGCCATACAGGGTGGTAAAGCCTACAATGGCTATCTCTCGCAGGAGTTGGTCGAGTATGTTTCGTCCAGTGCTTCTGGATTTGAGGAGGCCCTGGCCACCAAGGATTGGCCAGCGGCAGCGAAGCACCTCGGCACTCTTCAGGAAAACGAGATTCGTGATTTATTGAGGTCATGCAGTGCCAGAGAGCTTGCGTACCTTACCCTGGGCGCGCTTTCCTCCGTGCCGGGTCCGTATCAACGTGTCATCAAAGTCATCGAGAAATTGAGCTTTCCTGCCGCGGTTGCTGGAACGAGGTTGTGGTCCGCGCAGTGTGACCTCGAATCAGCTCAGGCAGAATTCCAGGTGAAAGTGATTTCTCGTGATGCCTGGGGGGCCCTTCCGCCGGACAAAAGCCAAGGCTGGGACGAATACCCCCCAGACGCCGCCCTGCCGCTCACCCGCATTGTCGTCCATCATACCGCCGACCCACTAGAGCAGACCGTCAAAGAACTGGAGAGCAAGGAACGGGACGAGGACTATGCGGATATGCCCTATCACTTCGTCATCACCATGAACGGTGAGATCTACGAGGGACGCAGTATTCATGTCGTGGGCGCCCACGCAGGAGCGTTCAAGAATAACAAAGACATCAAGCGCGATCCTGACTATGGGGCTATTGGCATTGTTCTGACTGGAGACTTCGAAAGTAGAAAGGAGAATCTATGGATGCCAGACAGACCCACATACAGGCAAATCGCCAGCCTACAGCGACTCCTCAATCATCTTGTATTGAAGTACGGCCTCTCCCCTGATTCCATCTTGAAGCATTCTGAAGTCAAGCGGGATGGTAAGCCGAAGGTCTGCCCGGGTGAACACCTGAGTCCTCATGTGGATTCCGGTCGGTTTGTCGTGCGCCAAGCATTGAAAAAACTGAAGGCCGCCAAAGAAGATTTCCAGGCCGCCGAGCAGCATGCATCGACGCTCAAACTCAAATAGGATGACGGGATGGACACGGGCGACACCGATACCACGCTAAGGCGCATGGAGGCCGAGCACCAACGACTCCGCCGGCAGGTTCGCAGGCTGAGCATCTTGGTGGTCATTTCGCTCGCCCTGCTTCTGGTGGGTGAGGGGATCCGGTGGAAGAGTTCATTGGGTGCATCTGGAGAGAGGCCAAGCGAACTTCGGGTGTCGCGCCTGATCATCCAGGATGAGCAAGGGCAGGTGCGGGGGGAGTTGGGGCTCATGCCAGGTGCGCAAGAACCCTCCTTGGCGTTTTATCATCCGCAAGGACAACGCTGGGCCTCACTCGCCGTGGCAACTCCACCCGGCGCACCACCTGCGCACCAAAGTGCATCACTCACGCTCCATGATGAATCAGGCGATGCTCGGATCTTGCTGGGGGCTTCCGGACGCGACAATGGCCTGGTCCTCTACGAATCCGAGGGGCGTCCAGGCCTTGCCTTGTATCTTGATACAGACTCCCAAGGCCTGGTTATCAGGGGGGGCGACGCACCGCGGATACAACTCAGGTACACGGAACACGATGACGCCCGTCTCTCCGAACTCATCTTCCGCGATGAGCAGAGGAGGACGCAGGCTGCTCTTCGAGGAGGAAGCAGGGGAGGGGCCTTGAACATCTACCGCCCCGATGGCGAAAGCGCGTTCCGGACGCCCTGACACTGTGCGCGAGAGCAGTTCCGTTTCGCACCGCCCGACGCGGGTTCGAATCCCACCTTCGGCACAGCATCAGCTCCCAAGGAGCACGGGGACATGAATCCCACAAGACATCCGGAGCAGGTCCTGCAGACCCTCCTGGAGTTGCTGTCCGGGGACCCGTCGCCGGATGACGTTGCAGGGGTATAGGTCTTGAGTGCTTTGCTCTACGAGGCGGAGCAGCACAAGCAGGTGCCGCGCTTTGTGCGTGATGTACTCGCGCGCATGCTGACTCAGAGTCTTCCCGAAGGATGGCCGGGTGTGCTTGACGACGCGAACCGATTCGCCGTCGCCAAGGCGCTGGGGCGCTGGATCGCCTACACCCCCGAGACGCATAAGGGGCGTGCGAAGCGGTTCGGCGATGCGTTGCTCGCCAATCCCCCTCCCGCTGGATGGCGCCCGCTCGGCCCGACGACGAGCTTCTTCGAACACTCCTCCCCGACGAGGAGGCCTGACCGGAGGCGGCAGTTCTTCGATCCTGGGGCTGGAGAACGCACCGTCTACGCGGTCTCCAGCACGAGCCGCTGGCTGACCTCCCGGCACACGGCCTGCGCCTGCTGCACGGTGTCCGCGTAGGCCAGCACATAGCCCGCGCGGTCCTCTGACTTCAGGGCCTGACGGATGGTGGCTCCCAGCTCCACCGCGAGCGAGATGTCCACCACGCCCGGCAGCCGCTTCAGCGCCAGCGCACCGTTGATCCGCTTGAGCCTGCCGGGGGGAGGGGTGAAGTACTGGATGGCCGCGCCGCCCCGGGGCACCGGATCCGCCTCCAGGGGCTTCAGCGTCCCCATGGCCCACTGGAGCGTCATGTCCAGCAGGTCATGTCCCGTGGTCAGCCGGACCAGGTCCCACAGGCGGTCGCCGCCCAGCCGCGTGTGCGTCTCCACGATGCGCGGGCCTCGCGAGGTGTACTTCAGCTCCGTGTGCGAGGGGCCGTCCTTCAGCCCGAGCACGTCCAGGAAGCTCCGGATGAAGTCGCGCACCTCGCGGTCCCTCTCCGGGCTCATGGGCGCGGGGACCTGGTGCGCGACCTCCAGGAACGCGCTGCCGTTGGGGTCCGTGCTCTTCGTCTCCTCGTTGATGCCCAGGATGACGTGGCGCCCCGCGAAGGAGAAACACTCCACGGAGTACTCGGGACCGTCCAGGTACTCCTCGGCGATCCACGACGCGCGGCCGTTCAGCACGCCCTCCAGGTCCGCGGCGGAGCGCACGAGCCGCACGTCGATGCTGCCCACGCCGTCCACGGGCTTCAGGATGAACGGATAGCCCTGGCGCTCGGCGAACGCGACGGCCTCCTCCCGCGTCTTCACTGGAGCCCACTGCACCGGCGAGAACCCGCCGGAGTCGAGCACCCGCCGCATGGCCGGCTTGTCGCGCGTCTTCTCCACCAACGCCAACGGCGTACCGGGCAGCCCCAGCGCCTCGTTGATGCGCGCGCAGGTGATGAGCGCCTCCTCCGCGACCGTGATGGCGCTCACGAACGGCGTCACCGCGTGCGCGGCCTTCAGCATGGGGATGAGCGCCGGGTCGTCGTAGCTCATGAGGAGGACCCGGTCCGACTGCCGGTTCACGTGATCATCGGACAGGCCCGGCTGCTGGATGATCAACGGCCGCAGGCCCAGCTGCCACGCCCGCTCCGTAATGAACTGCCTCGCGCCCAGAAGGATGAGGTTCGCCGCCATGGTTCATGCACTCCTTGCAGTGACGTCCTCCGCGCTGCCTCGCGCGTGACGGATGAAGGCCTGGCGTCCTTCCTCGGAGACGACGAACACCCACCCCAGCTTGCCTCCACTGGAGGTGTTCACCACCTTCGAGGTGCGGCTGCCGCGCACCAGGAAGCCATGGGGCTTGCCACCGTAGGAGTAGAAGCCCAGCACCAGCCGGTACTCCGCCGGGGCGGATTCACCCGCCGCGCGCAGCCGGACGGTCTCCGCTTCCACGACGCGCTGGCAGATCCACCGCTCGATGCCCGGCTCACGCAGCTTCTGCTCCAGCACGTCCGCGGGCCAGTCCGTCCCCATCAGCACGCCGCTGCCGCCGTAGGAGGTGCTGTCGTCGATCTTGAACACCCACCCGGTCTTGTCGCGCAGCGCGTCCGCCAGGTTCTCCTCCGACAGGGAGAAGGCATGGGGCAGATACTTCCGGATGGCGGCCACCTCCTCGTCGCTGAACAGCGCGTGGTGGCCCGGCTCGCACAGCAGCGCGAGGAACCGCTTGCTCATCCGCAGCTCCGGTTCGAAGCCGTTGGTGAGCACCGCGCCGCTCGCCCAGAGCTTCTCCAGGAACACGAAGCCGTCCGTCACCTCCTCGTAGGTGAACATGCGGTGGATGAGCGTGCGCTCGCCCTCCTCACGCGTCAGCCAGGCCTCCGGGTAGCGGACCTCGTCGAGGAGGTGGACCGGTACGTCCGGGTTCAGTTCCTCCAGGTACCGCTTCAGGTACTCCTGCCGCGGATACCCCAGCTGCGAGTGTCCGGTGGAGTCGAGGATCACCACCCGGCGCAGGTCCCGCTTGCGGCACTCCTCCGCGTACAGCGCGGCGAGGTCCCTCAGCGGGCTGTTCATCAACCCTGCCATGGGAAAGCCCAGCGCCTCCGTGGCCGCGCGGGAACCCTCGTAGGCCTCGCCTCCGCCCACGCCAGGGAAGATGTTGAACTCGCAGAAGAAGTAGCCCTGCCGTGTCGGCACGACGTCCATCCGGCCAATCGTCGCGTCGCCGTGGCGCAGGTTGTTCCAGTGGATGAAGTTGACGAGCCGCCGGGGCATCCGCAGCAGCTCCAACAGGCCCTCCCGCGAGCGCGTGTCGATGAGGTGGCCAATGAGCTTCAGCTGCGCGGAGAGCAGGTGGCGGCACGCGCGGCTCAGCTCCTGGAACTCCGCTTCACTGAAGAGGAGCGGGTGCGCGAACTGGCTCTTCTCGTAAATGGGAGAGTCCAGGTCGTGGACGGCGGCGATCGTGCTCGCGTGCGCCCTGGCATCACGCTCGGGCGACCATCCTTCTTCCAAGGCGGCGAGGAACGCTTCGTTGAATGCACCGATCATGGATGGCCTCAGGAGCGTCCGGCGTCGCCGACACCGAACAGCGCGTTCATCTTCTGGAGGGAGAAGGCCTTGTAGACGACGGGCTCGTACTTCGCGGGCGTGTCCTTGCAGAACTTCGGGAAGCACTCGATGAGCGCGTCGTCGTTGGCGAGCTTGAAGAACGCCAGGGATTGACGCTCGCCTCCTCCCAGGACGACCCGGTGTGGCGTGGACACGTATTCGTCGTTGGACCAGCGGGCCATCAGGTCACCGATGTTGACGATGAGGTGATCCCGCCGCTCCAGCGTGGGCGTGATCCACGAGCCCCCACGCTCCTTCACCTGGATGCCAGGGCCCGTCTGCGCCAGGACCGTCAACAGCGTCCCGTCCGTGTGCTCGCCCATGCCCTGGTCGTTGACCAGCTCCGGGTGGAGCTGTGGGTAGAGCAGGGAACGGAGCGAGTCGGTGGACGCGGAGGTCTTCTTCGCGAAGAAGTCCCGGGGCAGGTCCAGCGCGATGCTGAACAGCTCCGTGAGCCGGGCCGTCAGCGCCTCGCACTCGCGGAAGTACGCCTTGAGCGCCGCGCGCAGCCGCTGGCCTTCCGTGTCCTCGCTGAACGGCAGGCTCGCGCTGTCGTCCTCGATGAGCCGGCCCACGCTGAACTTCTCCACGTAGTCGCTGGGGAGCCCCTTGCGGCCCATGTACGCGTAGGCGTTCTCCTCCAGCATGCCGCTGTAGCCGTAGGGCGTGTAGTCATCCGCGGCCATGGTGAAGCCGGACTTCAACCGGCACTGGTTCTTCACCTCGAGCGGCAGGCGGAAGAACGCCCGTGAGAGGGAATAGGCGTCCTCGAAGACCGAGGGCGCGATGCCGTGACCGCTCAGGGTGAAGAAGCCCACCTGCTTGCAGGCCCGGTCGATCTCGAACGCCGCACGGCGCTCGGCTTCGGACCCTGGCGTCGCGGACGTCAAATCGATTCGGGGCAACTCCTTCATCATGTGCTCCTCCAGGTTCGGTGGATCAGCTCGCGTTCACGCAGCACGTGCGCGACCGTGAGGACGTCCAGGAAGGCGTGTCCCGTCGAGCTGAAGACGGTGCGGCTCGAGCGCAGGGGACCGCTGTCCCTCCGCACGAGCTGCCCCAGGGTGATGGCGTCGGCGTGCACCGGTCCGGCCTCCGCGAGCGCGGTGGCCAGGTCCTCGACGATGACTGTCGACGTGCGCAGCAGTTCGAGCGGCACCTCCCGGGCCTCCACGGTGTGACCGCCCATGCAGTTGATGTGCACGCCGGGGGAGAGGCCCTCGAAGCTCCCCAGCGGTGTCTTCGACGACGTCGCGGTGCCGATCACGTCCGCGCCCCGGAGGGCCTCGTCGAGCGACGCACAGGCGGCGACGTGCACCACTTCGCCCAGGGACGCGCGCACCTCCGCGGCGAACGCGCCGCAGCGGGCCGGGTTCCTAGCCCAGAGCCGCACCTCCTGGATGGGACGGACCGCGCGGACCGCCAACACCTGCTGCCGTGCCTGCGCTCCGGTGCCAGCCACCGCCAGCGTCCGGGCATCCGTGCGCGCGCAGAAGTCCGTGACGAGCGCGGACACGGCGGCGCACTTGAGCTCCGTCACCGCCGCGCCATCGAGCATCGCGAGCAGCTCTCCCGTGCGCGCGGAGAACGCCGCCACCACGCCGTTCATGGTGGGCAGCGGATCCGTGGCGGACCGCTCGAAGAGGGTCGCCACCTTGTTGATGTAGAGGCCCAGGTGCTCCGACACGGCTGGCATCGACACGAACGCGGCGTGCCGGGAAGAAGAAGGGACCGCGACGCGCAGCGGGACCTGCATGCGCTCATGCAGGCCCTCCGTGAGCGCCGCCTCCAGCTCGCGCACGAGCCGGGGCAGGTTCCCGTGCGCGGTGACGACATCGTGGGAAAGGAAGGCAGCCATCGCGCGCTCCCCGCTTACAGCGTCGCGAGGACTTCCTTCAGGTGTCCGATGAACGACTGGACCTGCTCCGTGGGCAGGTCGCCGCGCAGCATCAGCCGGATGCCCGCCTTCCCCACGGGCACGATGGGGAAGAAGACCGCGGAGCAGTAGAAGCCTCGCTTGTAGAGCTCGCGCGAGAGCTTCACGGCCTTGTCCTGCTCGCCCACCTCCACGACCTTGATGTGCAGGCCGTCACCGCGCTGCTCGGTCTGGATGTGTTCGTCGAAGAGGGCGATGTTCCGGCGGAGCTGCTCCTGCCGCTTCGCCAGCTCCGGGCTGCGGTGGACCTTGATGCTTCCCATGGAGGTGCCAATGGCCGCCGTCCGCAGGCTCTGGGACCAGCCCATGGGGCCCGTCCGGTAGAGGAAGTCGTGGTGCTTGCGGGAGCCGAGCATCGCGAGGCCGCCCGTGCTGCCGAACGCCTTTGCGATGGAGGCGATGATCAGCGTGCGGTCGTTCATCTCGCGCAGCCGCGAGCGGATGTAGCCCTCGCCGTTCTTTCCCTGCGTGGAGAGCGAGTGCGAGTCGTCGAGGTAGAGGAAGAGGCCGTACTTCTCCTGGAGCGTGAGCAGCGCCTGGAGGTCCGTGGCGCCGCCCGTGGAGTAGACGCCGTCGCACACATACGCCACGCGCGGATACTTCCGGCAGACGTCCTCCAGGTAGTTCATGTCGTTGTGCGGGGCGTTCAGCACCCGCGTCTCATCCGCGACGATGGGCTTCACGAACGCCATGGAGAAGTGCGCGAACTTGTCGAACACCATCACCAGGGGCTCGCTGTCCGTCAGGTGGCCCGACCCGAGCACCGGCAGGATGGCCGCGGTAAGCGCGCTGGAGGTGACGGCGGGCAGCACCGGCCCACCGAAGAGGTCCGCGAGCTGCTCCTCCAACTCCTCCATGATGCCCAGCCGGATGCGAAACTCCGCCATCGACAGGCCGGTGATGCCCGCGCGCCTCAGCGCGTCGATGCCGCCCTGGAGGACGTCCGGGTGGCTGTTGAGCCCCAGGTAGGAGCAGGAGCACAGGTTGGCGAACTCGTGCCCGGTGTCCACCTCGCGCATGCGGTTCTGGCCGTCCACCGCCTCCACGCGGATGTTGAGCATGTTCGCCTCTCGAGCCACGGCCCAGGCGCTCTCGCTGGCGGGGATCATCTTCTGGTTGTTGCGGTGGATGTGGGGACCCATCACCGCGTCGCCGGGCGTCGTCACTTCCGCGCTCCCGTCTTGTCGATCACGAACTGGCCGATGCGCTGGAGCGCCTCGCGGCCGCTGCTGAGGCGGTGGAAGTGCAGGTGCCAGACGTGGACCATGTCGGGCCACTCCTCGAACGTGACGTCCACGCCCTGGGCCTGGGCCTTCTTCGCCATCGCCTGCGAGTCGCTGAAGAGCAGCTCCCGCTCGCCCACCTGGATGAGCAGGGGCGGGAAGCCGGTGAGGTCCGCGTGGATGGGCGAAATCGTGGGCTGCCGCGCGTCCTGTCCGTTGAGGTAGTGCCGGGCGACCTCCTCCACCACCTTGCGCTGCACGAGCGCGTCCGCCTTCTCGCGCGTTTCGTAGCTTTCGCCCTGGATGCCCAGGTCGAACCACGACGAGATGCACACCAGCGCGCCCGCGAGAGGAAGCCCCTGGGCCCGCGCGTTGACCTGCATGGAGACCACCAGGCCGCCGCCCGCGGAGTCCCCCGCGATGGAGATGTGGCCGGGCTTGAACCCACGCTCCAGCAGCCAGCGGTACGCGCTGGTCGCGTCATCCAGCGCGGCCGGGTAGGGGTGCTCCGGCGCCCGGCGGTAGTCGAGCTGGAGCACCCGGCAACGCGCCTGCCGCGCCATCTCCGCGGCCATGTGCCCATGGCTCACGAGCGAGCCGAAGACGAACCCGCCGCCGTGCAGGAAGAGGAGGGCGCGGTCCTGATCGCACTCCGGCGGCGTGAGCCACTGGGCACGGATGCCGTTCACGCTGACGGGCTCCACCCCGATGTCCGAGGCGATGGGCAGCCCGAGCGAATCGTAGTGGACCCGCGCCGCTTCATAGCCGTCCGGCCAGGGCCGCGCGTCCAGGTACGCGAGCAGGTCCTTCATCTCCGCCGCGTTGCGCTCCGCGTGCTGTCGCGAGGTCATGCCCGCACCTCGATGATGTTCGGGTACGGGTTGAGCTCGCCGCTGACGAAGCGGGTGATGTTGGCGTCGTCCTTGTGGTTGGTCGCCTTCTCCAGCGACAGGCCGTAGTAGTCGTACCAGCGCCTGAGGTCGTCGGTGCCCGCGACCTGGTACTCGACGTGGCGGATGGGGCGCTTCGCGGCCTTGCTCGCGTCGGTGAGGGACGGCTGGGTGGCCGCGTGGGCGAGCCCGCCCACCACCTCGTTGTGGAGGACGATCATCACGATGTCGTTCTCCAGGTCGAGCTTCAGCGCGAACGAGTAGTCGCGCAGGATCTCCTCGGAGAACTCCGCCTTCACGGCGACGTTGTAGTTGTTGGGGATGTTCTCGATGAGCGAGCGCGGGTCCAGGCCCTTGTCCTGGCAGAACCGGCGCGTGTCGCAGATCATCGGCATGCCGCCGCTGATGTTCTGGTTGGGGCCATAGAGGTTCGCGATGAACGGCGTCGCCGAGTCGAAGTGGACGCACTTCGTGGTGACGAACTCGCGGCTCTCCGTGTGGTCGCTGTTGGGCGTGAAGTTCCGGTTCTTGTTGAACCCGTCCACGTCCATCTTGGCCACGCGGTCGTAGGCGATGGGCGTGGGGCTGTAGCGGGCCAGGTCGAAGCGCGGCGCGATCGCCCGGAAGATGCCCTCCAGGTAGTCGCGGGCCAGCGCGGCGCCGGACTCGGTGTGGAGGTCCAGCCCGCGATCCGCGAGCAGCTTGTTCACGCCGAACACCACCGCGAACCCGTTCTTCTTCTCCACGGCCTCCACCACGGCGTCGAGCAGCGCACCGGCCGGAGCCGCCAGGCGGCCTTCACCCAGGTCCGCAGGGAAGGTGGAGACATTGATGAACGAATCCTTGAGACGGCTCGGATCGAGTCTTTTCATGGGCTGTCCAGGGGATGAGGGGGAATGGAGCGGCAGCCAATGGTCAGGCAAAGGGCCGCGATGTCTGTCTTGATATACTGATGCAGAAGTCTGGCGTCAACCCACCCTGGATTTTGCTGTTGACAGTGTTTGTGGATGGAGCGCGTAGCTTGAAATTGTATCAGGCGCTCCTGGGCTCCGGAACGACGCTCCCAGGAGGGCGGCGTCGCTCTTTCCAGGGGACCTCGTGCATGCGTCGGGTAGGATCGTGCCGACGCCGTCCTGTGTCGGCATGGATGTATGTGATTTCGCTGGTCGTGGACGCATCCGGATCATGGCCTTACATTGATTCGCAATGCGGAAGGGAAAACTGGATGGGATCGCGCCGGTGGCGATCTCTGGTTTTGCGTTTGCGCTGCCTGGCGCGCGCACACTGGATGAACTGGCGGAGGTGCTTCACGGGGGGAAGACGACGTATGGCCAGTGGCCGGAGGAGCGCATTCCCCGGGCCCTGTATCTGGATCCCTCGGCGGCCGTGGGCGCGTCTCGGACCTCCACGCTGCTGGGCGGCGTCGTGGAGGATGCATCGCAGCAGCGGTGGGTGGTGGAGACGGCGCACCGGGCGCTGTCTTCGGCGGGGCTGGCCCCTGGCTCGCTGGGTGGGCAGCCCGTGCCGGTGTTCCTCGCGCACTCACGCGGTGGCGGCCACGGGCTCTATGACGCCGCGGTGCTGGCCGTGGCGGGTCAGCTCCAGCCGTACCTCGTGCACGGCGCGCATCCGAACGAGTTCTCCCATCAGGAGCTGACGGACCTCACCCAGAAGGTGCGCCAGTCTCTCCGGGATTCGTTCGGGCCGGACTTCGTGGAGGACCCGAGGGAGCGCGCCACGCATCGGCTCGCGAGCGCCATCGCGGAGGCGCTGGGCACCACGGAGAAGGCGCTGCTCGTGGACGGGAACTGCACCGGCGGTCTGGCCGCGATCGAACTGGCGGCGCGGGAGCTCGCGAAGGGGGCGCCGTGGGCCATCGCGGGCGCGCTGTCCTACGTCGACACGGTGAACCAGGTCCTCTATTCGAACTCACGCCTCCTGTCGTCCGAGGGCTGCTTCCCGTTCGCCCAGAAGGGGAACGGCACGGTCATCTCCGACGGCGTGGTGCTGCTGGTGCTCACGAGCCTGGAACGGGCGACGCAGGAACGGCTCCCCGTCCACGGGGTGATCCGCGGAGTGGGCGGGGCGAACGACGGCGCGGCTGAGGCGTACATGCTGGTCCCGAATCCGCGCGGCCACGCGCTGGCGGTGGGGCGTGCGCTCGACCAGGCCGGCGTGGAGCCACGGGAGCTGGGGGTGATCCTCGCGCATGGCACGGGGACGCGGGCCGGTGACGCCGTGGAGGCGAAGGTCTTTGACCGCGCACTGAAGGCGCACGGGCAGGCGGCGCAACCCGCGTCGCCGGTGCCTGTGATGTCGATCAAGGGGAACCTGGGGCATGCGAAGGAGGCTTCAGGGCTGGCGAACCTGGTCGCGCTGCTTGCGCTGTTTGAGTCCGGCGCCATTCCGGGACCGGTGCACGGGGACAAGCCCCGGAGCCTGCTCGAACCCGGAGGGCTCATCGAGGTCGAGAAGACCGCCCGGTCGTGGCCGGCGGGCGAGCAGCCGCGCATGGGAGGCGTCAGCGCCATCGCGAGCGGAGGCCAGAACTACCACGCGGTGGTGGAGGACCGGCCTTCCCCCACGCGAGCCCAGGCGTTGCTGCGAGACACGCGGAAGCGCCCCGCGAGGAGCGACGAACCCATCGCCATCGTTGGGATGGCCGGTGCGTTCGCGGACGCTCCCGACCTCGCCACGCTGTGGACGAACCTGCTCAACGGCCGCCGAGCCTTCCGGAGGTTGCCATTCGGGCTCGGGGCGCCGCTGGAACTGGATGCGTCCCGGTTCACGGGCAACGCCAGCCAGTACGACGAACGACCGGCCGACATCCTCCGGCATGATCCGCTGCACTACCTGCTGGTGGACCTGGCGCGAAGCGCGGCAGGGAACGTCTCCATCGAACGGGGAAGCAACATCCCGGTGGTCGTCTCCGCGGAGCACTGCAGCGAGTACGGACTGCGCCAGGTCGCCGCCGCACGTCTGCCGGAGATAGAGGAGCACCTCCAGCGCGTGTTGCGCGAGACGGGCAAGGACCCCAAGGGGGTGGCCCGGACCGTGCGCGCGGCGATGAAGCGCCTGTCGAGCGACCTGCCGGAGCTGTGGGCAGGCAGCCTGTTCAACCTGTCGCCGAGCTTCATGGCGGCGAGGATCGCCCGAGCGTTCGATCTGACCGGCCCGACTTGCGCCATCGAAGCCGGAGGAGCCGCGGCGTCCATCGGCGGCCTGGACGTCGCATGCGGCCGGTTGTCGTCGCGTGAAGCGGACGCGGTGTTCTGGGCGACCGCGGACATGCGACTCGGAGTCACGCGCATGGCCGACGAGGGCGCGATGGGGCTTCTGTCCCAACGGGAAGCGCCGACCGTGTTCGACGCGGCCTCCGACGGGTACCTGCCTGGAGAAGGCGCCACGGTGTGCCTGCTGCGACGCTTGTCGGACGCGCGGGAGCGGGGAGAGCCGGTGCTCGGGATCATCCGTGCGGTGGGAAGCGCGTTCGGAACACCCGAGGACCACGGGCTCGTCTCCGAGCCCGCGATGAGCCTGGCCATCCGGCGCGCCTGGTCTCGGTGTGACGTGTCAGCGGACGCGCTCGCCTTCGTGGAGTGCTTCGGCAGTGGGCATCCCGCCAGCGACCGCGCGGAGCTTGCGGCCCTGGGACGGACGCTCGGAACCGCGCGAGCCCGGCCGCTTCCCCTGGGCACGGTCATGCCGAACATCGGTCACACCGGTGCGGCGGCGGGCGCCGCGAGTCTGATGAAGGCGCTGTACACGCTGGCTGTGAAGCGGGTGCCGGCGACCTTGGGCGTGACGACCCTGCCCACTGGCGCGGCCGACAACCTCCGCGTCTGCACGGAGCCGCAAGAACTGAAGGGAGCGCGCTTCGCGGGCGTCAACGCAGCGGGAAGCGGAGGCACTCACTACCACGTCGTGCTCGAAACAGGGCCCGACCTCCAGGTGCCAGGAACATGAGCCACCACCTGAACGAGGGGCAGAACGCTCGATGCATCAAGGCCTGGGCGGCTGCGTGGGGCTCTCTGGAAACGGTGCTTCCCGCGCAGGGCTCGACACGGTCCTCGGGGAGCCATCCATGAGCGGTCATTCCCTTGTGGCGCGGGGGGACGGTGCATCCGAAGCAGAGCAGGAGGCGGTTCATGGGAAGCCAGCCGTGAACGGTCAGCCCCCTGATGCTCGGAGGGACGGTGCTTCCCGAGTAGGGCACGACACGGTTCATGGGGCTCCATCCGTGAATGGTCAGCCCCCTGATGCTCGGAAGGACGGTGCTTCCCGAGTAGGGCACGACACGGTTCATCGGGAGCTGGCCGTGAGCGGTGAGCCTCTTGATGCACCGGAGGATGTCCTGGCTCGGCTGGCCATGGAGCTTCATGCACGGATCCCGATGACGAAGTTCCTCGGGATCCACTTCGAGGTGTTCGAGCCCGGGCGCATCGTGCTCGTGGCGCCGCTGGGGCCTTCGCTCAACCACCGGGGCACGGCCTTCGGTCCCGGGGTGTTCACCTCCGCTGGGCTTGCTCCCTGGTTGTTGCTCGTGCGGGCAGCGTGGGCGGAGCGGCTCGCCGTGCACATCCTCCTTCGCCGCTGTGAGTTCGCCATCCACCGGCCCATCACCTGCGACTACCGGGCCCGCTGTGACACGTTGCCCGCGCTGGAAGCCGACACGCTTCGTCAGGGCGGCAAGGTGCGGCTTACGGCAGCGTCGCAGGTCTTCATCGACGACGGCGAGCCCGCCGCGACCTACACGGCGCACTTCACGTTGCTGGGCCAGCCTTCATCCACAGGGACGGGGGAGGGCGACCTGGCGTTGCCCTTTCCGGAGGCGTGGCGGACGTGATCTACCGGAAGCTGGGCGGCATCGATGTGTCGGTCTTCGCCCTGGGGGCGGCCAACTTCGGGGGCATCGGAAGCTCCCGGAAGCTGCTGGGCCAGGGGGAGACCGAATCCAAAGCGCATGCGCTCCTGGATCGCGCGGTGGCGCTCGGCATCAACCTCATCGACACGGCGGGCACCTACGCGGACGGCGCCAGCGAGGCCATCATCGGCGCGTGGCTGGCGTCGCGCGGCGCCGCGATGCGGGATCGGGTGCTCATCTCGTCCAAGGTGGGCCTTCGCGGCGGGCTCGGGCGCAAGCACGTGTTCTCGGAGGTGGACCGGTCACTCGCACGGCTCCGTGTCGACACGCTCGACTTCTATCTGGCGCATGTACCGGACCCCGCCACGCCGTGGGATGACGTCCTCGACACCTTCCAGGCACTCGTGAGGGCGGGCAAGGTCCGCCGCTTCGGCCTGTCGAACGTGACCGCGAGCGACCTCTGGCGCTGTGTCGCTCCGCGTGCAGGAGGCCCCGTGGGGTTCGGCTGGGTCCAGAACCGATTCAACCTGCTCGAACAGGATGACGCACACAACGGCGTGCTGGAGGCCTGCGCGAAGCTGGGGCTCCAGTACACGCCCTATTCGCCGCTGGCTGGCGGACTGCTGAGCGGCAGGTACGCCATCGCGGGTGACATCCCGGAAGGCACGCGCATCGGGCAGCGCAGGGACCTCTACGCGAAGGCCTGGACTCAGGAGAACGCGGCCCGCGTCGAACAGCTCAAGACGAAGGCCGCAGCCCACGCGCTGTCTCCGTCGGGACTGGCCACCTGGTGGCTGGTGCACTGTCCCTTCGTGACGTCGATCCTCGTCGGCGCGCGCAGTCCGGAGCAGCTCGAGCAATTGGTGACCGAGGCGTCGAACCTGCCCTCGAACGACGACCTCTGGCGAAGCCTCACGGCCCCATCCACCCAGGAGTGACGACATGCGAGCGATTGTCTGCGGGACGTGGGGAGGGCCCGAGCAGCTCACCCTCGCGGAGGTCCCCGAGCCCGTTCCGAAGCCCGACGAGGTGATGATCGATGTGCACGCCTGCAGCGTGAACTTCGCCGACCTCCTCATGATTGGAGGGACCTATCAGACCCGGCCCGCGCTGCCCTTCGTCCCAGGCCTGGAGGCAGCGGGCACCATCGCCAGCGCACCCGAAGGCTCGGGCTTCCAGCCCGGAGACCGCGTCGTGGCCATCCTGTGGCACGGCGGCTATGCCGAGCAGGCCGTGGCCTCCGTGAGGGAGACCTTCCTGCTTCCCTCAAGCGTCTCCTTCGACGTCGCAGCCGCGCTGACCAGCGCCTACGTGAGCACTGCCCTGGCGCTGATCCGCGTCGCCCACCTGAAGCCCTCAGAGGTGCTCCTCGTGCTGGGGGCCAGTGGGGGCGTGGGGCTCGCGGCCGTGCAATTGGCCAAGGCCCTGGGGGCCACCGTCATCGCGGTCGCGAGCACACCGGACAAGCTCGCCATCGCGCGTGAAGCGGGCGCGGACCACGTCCTCCGCCACACTGACGGAGACTGGAAGGAGCAGGTCCTGGCCGCAGCGGGATCCTCCGGTGTGAGCGTCTGCTTCGATCCGGTCGGGGGCCCGCTCTTCGACCCGGCGCTCTCGACGCTGGGGTGGGGAGGCCGCTACGTCCTCGTGGGCTTCGCGGCGGGACAGGTTCCGAGCATCCCCGCGCACCGGCTGCTCGTGAAGCACCGCGCGGTGCTGGGGTCGTCGTTGCGCTACTTCCGCTACCACGACCCAGCGGCGCTCCGCGAAACCATGGAGCAGCTCTTCGCCTGGTACGCGCAGGGCCGCATCCTCCCGCGCATCACCTCCCGGTTGCCCCTGGATCGGACCGCCGATGGCCTGCGCACCCTCGCGGAGCGACGCGCCATCGGCAAGGTCGTGGTCCATGTCCGCGAGGGCCAGGACGCGCCGCCCGGCGCTACGTGAACGAGCGGGGCAGTCCCAGGACGTGCTGGCTGATGTACGACAGGGCCATGTTCCGGCTCACGGGGGCGTTGATGAACAGGCGCACCTCGCGGAACTTGCGCTCCACGTCGTACTCCTCGGCGAAGCCGTAGCCGCCGTAGGTGTCCATGCAGGCGTTGGCGGCCTCCCAGGCGGCTTCCGCGGCCAGGTACTTCGCCATGTTCGCTTCGGCTCCGCAGGGCTGGCGGTTGTCGAAGAGCGTGGCGGCCTGCTCCGTCAGCAGGGACGCGGCCGTGAGCGCCGTGTGCGCCTTCGCGATGGGGAACTGCACGCCCTGATTGGCCCCAATGGGCTTGCCGAACACGACGCGCTCCTGCGCATAGGTGACGGCCTTCTCGATGAACCAGCGGCCATCCCCGATGGCCTCCGAGGCGACGAGCACCCGCTCCGCGTTCATGCCATCCAGGATGTAGGAGAAGCCCTTGCCCTCTTCGCCGATCAGCCCTTCGACGGGCACTTCGACGTTCTCGAGGAACAGCGCGTTCGTCGCATGGTTGAGCATGGTCCGGATGGGCCGGACCTCCAGCCCCTGCGTCTTCCGCAGGTCGAGCAGGAACACGCTCATCCCGTCCGTCTTCTTGCGCACCTCCGCGCGGGGCGTCGTCCGAGCCAGCAGGAGCATCAGGTCGGACTGGAGCACGCGCGAGATGAAGATCTTCTGCCCGTTCACGACGTAGCGGTCCCCGCGCCGGACGGCCGTCGTCTCGATGGCGGTGGTGTCCGAGCCCGAGTTCGGCTCCGTCACCGCGAACGCCTGGAGCCGCAGCCGTCCCGCGGCGATCTCCGGCAGATACCGCTGCTTCTGCTCCGCGGAGCCGTGCCGCAGGAGCACGTTCATCACGTACATCTGCGCATGACACGCGGACGCATTCCCGCCGAAGTGGTTGATCTCCCCCAGCACGACCGCCGCTTCGCGCAGGCCCAGCCCCGCGCCGCCGTACTCCGCCGGGATGAGCGCGGCCAGCAGCCCGGCCTCCGTGAGGGCCTTGACGAAGTCGTGAGGGTATTCACGCTCCGCGTCGAGGGTGCGCCAGTACTTCGGAGGGAAGCGGTTGCAGAGGGCACGCACGGACGCGCGGATCGCGTCCCGGGTCTCGGTGGAGTCCATGCGCGAAGGATGTCCGTCCCCTCGTGCTGACTCCAGGACAGGACAGGTCCGCGCCAGCGCAACGCGCGAGTCCACCCCCGGGGTCCGTTGGAGTAGAATCCCCGGTTCCATGGAGCGGACCGGCGCGGCGGCGATCATCATTGGCAACGAGGTCCTCACCGCGAAGGTGAAGGACGAGAACGGCCCCCACCTCATCCAGCGGCTGCGGGAGCTGGGCATTCCACTCGTCTCGGTGGAGACCATCCTGGACGACGTGGACGCCATCGTGGACGCGGTGTCCCGCGCCCGGCGCAAGGCCCGCTACGTCTTCACCAGCGGAGGCATTGGCCCCACCCACGACGACGTCACGGTGCGCGCGGTGGCGCTCGCGCTGGGCCGGCCCGTGGTGCGCCTGCCGGAGATGGTGTCGGCCATCCAGGCCCGCGCGGGCACGTCGCCGGTGACGCCAGAGTCCCTGCGCCTGGCGGACGCACCCGAGGGCGCGGTGCTCCTGGCCCAGCCGGGCATGTGGTTCCCCGTGCTGACGGTGGGGGACATGTTCCTGTTGCCGGGGGTGCCGCAGCTCTTCCGGCTGCAGTTGGAGACGGTGCTCTCACGGCTGAGCGGCACGCCGGTGCACCTGGTCAGCCTGTACTTCAACCTGGGCGAGAGCGCCCTGGCCGCCGTGCTGGACCGCGTGGCGCTGGACATGCCCCACGTGGCCATCGGCTCCTATCCCGTGTTCGACGCGGCCATGGACTACCGCGTGAAGGTGACGGTGGAGGCCCCGGAGCGGGCCCACGTGGACGACGCCGTGGGCCGGCTGCTCGCGGGGTTCCCGGCGGACGCGCTGGTCCGCCGGGAGTAACGCGGACGCCTACAGCGACAGGCCGATGCGCTGACGCAGGCGGAAGAAGTCGTCCGTCAGCAGCCACGACAGCAGGGCCTTCAGGTCCGCGCGCTCGCGCACCGCCTGGAGGATGCCGTCGGTGCTGCCATCCTGGCGGTTGGCCACGATGTTCGGATCCTCGCGCAGCACCATGGTGAGGCCCACGGACGGGTCGCCGCAGACGAGCAGGCCCGCGCGGTCCGCGGAGAAGCCGAGCGCGTCCACCACCGCCGCGACGTCGATCTTCGACTGCGTGGACAGCGTCTGCGCGGGGCCTTCCGAGGCCTTCATCGCCTTGCGGCTGAAGGCCTTCTTGAGCTGCTTCGTCATCTCGTCGTTGCGCCGGCCCAGGCCGTTGAACTGCTGCTCGTGGACGCGGATGGCGTTGCCGAACAGGTCCACCGTCTCGCCCTGGGACAGCTTGGAGAGGACGGCCGTCTTGTTGAGCAGGCCCAGCACCGCCTTGCCGATGAGGAACTTCTGCTCACGGGCGTTGAAGCGGCGCACCACGTCCTGGCCCACGCACAGGGACAGGGGCTCCGTCGTCTCCGGCTGCAACATGCCGCGCCGGGCGAGGTAGACCTCGAACTCCTCCACGCCGAACGTCTGCGCCACCGCGCGCACGGCCTTGAACACGGCCGAGTCCGGCTTGAGCTTGTCCTGCTTCGGGTTGACGCCGAGCATCTCGAACTGCGGCGGGTACACCTTGCCCAGGTGCTCACCCATGGCGCGCAGCAGGTCCGTCAGCGGGCCGCGCGCGGCCGGGTGCATGAGGACGGTGTCCACGTCCGCGGCGGGCAGCGCTTCACGCGGCTCCTGCGGCTGCCGGGCGCGGGCCTCCGAGTAGAAGGCCTGCTCCACCTCGTTGGTGGCGCGCATGAAGGTCAGCACCGCGGCGACGGCGAAAGCCTTGTCCTGCTGCTTCTGGGCGTCCCACAGCTTGAACAGCGCATGCAGGCTGTCCACGCGAGAGGGGTCCTGGCGCAGGATTTGCCGGTGCTCCTCGATGGCGAGCGGGAAGCTGGCCATGTCGCGGCCATACAGGTCCGCCAGCGCGGCGCGGGCCCCGAGGTTCTGCGGGTCCTGCTCCACGAGCTGCCGGTAGATGACGGTGGCGCGAGCCGGCTCCGTCAGCGGGCCCGCGTAGAAGCTCGCCACGCGCATGCGCAGGGACACCGCGC
Organism: Corallococcus sp. CA054B; assembly: GCF_003611625.1. NCBI lineage: Bacteria > Pseudomonadati > Myxococcota > Myxococcia > Myxococcales > Myxococcaceae > Corallococcus > Corallococcus sp. CA054B. The sequence goes on along the minus strand of NZ_RAVY01000018.1, from coordinate 3,823 downwards.
GCTTGACGTCCGTGGACGCGGTGGCGGCGGCCTGGGCCTCCAGCATCTGCGCCAGCTCCGGCAGGTTGCGCTGGCGCTCGTAGAGGGCCACCAGCCGGTCCACCAGCGCGGGCTCGCCCGGCGTCAGCTCCAGCGCCTTCTTGTAGAGCGCCGTGGCGGAGGCGACGTCGCCCAGGCCCTCTTCATGGATGCGCGCCAGCTCCACGGTGAAGCGCGCGCGGGCGTCGTTGGGCAGGTCCTGATCCAACAGCCGCCGCAGGCAGTCCACCGCGCCGCCGAAGTTGCGGCCCTGTGCGTACACCGTGGCCAGCCGCTCCAGCGCCTCCGGGTGGCGGGGCAGGGTGGCCAGCGCCGTCTGGAGATGCGCCGCCGCGCGGCCCGGGTCGTTGAGGTGCTGCTGGTAGAGCGCGCCCAGCGTCAGGTGGTGCTGCGCGAGCACCCGAGGATCACCGCCCTGCTGCACGCGCTGACCGAGCATCTGCGCGGCCTCCGCGTACTGCTGCGCCTCCAGGAGGAGCAGGCCGCGAGTCTCCAGCGCGTCGGGGAAGCCGGGCCGGGCCGCCAGGGCCTTCTCCAGCACCGCGAGCGCGCGAGCCCGGTCACCCAGGGCCACGTTGTGCAGGCGGGCCGCGGTGACATACGCCGCGGCGGCGGCCTCCGCGTCGCGCTGCGCGAGCCGGGCCTCCGCGCGCCGCTCGTGCAGGGCCGCGAGGTCGGAGGAACCGCCGCGCTGCGCGAGCAGCTCCTCCAGGCCGGTGGCCGCGCCCGGGTGCAGCGGGTCGCGCTCCAGCGCCAGTCGGTAGAGGGCCGCGGCGCCATCCGGGTCATTGAGCTTCTGGGCCGCGAGCTTCGCGGCGGCGACGAAGCCCTCGATGGCGCTCTTGGTGTCGCGGCTCGCGCGGGCCTCGGTCTCCATCATGGTGCGCGCGGTGGCGAAGTCGCCCCGGCGCAGGGCCACGCGGCGGGCGCCCTGGAGCGCGGGGAGGCACTGCGCCTGGAGCTCCAGCGCCTGCCGGTACAGCGCGGCGGCCTGCTCCTGGTCGGGGTTCTTCTCCGCCAGCTCGGCGGCGCGCAGCAGCAGCTCCAGCGCCTCCGTGGCGTCGGTGGTGACGGCCAGCCGCATGCCGTACATGCGCGACAGGGCGGCGGTGTCACCGCTCTGGCGCAGCACGCGCTCCAGGCCGAAGGCGAGGCGCGCGTCGGAGGGGTCGGCGTCGAAGGCGCGCTGGTAGACCTCCAGGGTGCGCTCGGAGGGCGGGCCCTTCTCCTGATCCGCGGCGGCCAGGATGCGCAGGGCGCTGGACAGGCGCGTGTCGGTGACGCGCTCGGCGATGCGGGCGCGCAGCTCCGCGCGGCGGACGCGGTCCGACACGCGGATGCGCTCCAGCAGCATGAGGGCGGTGAGGTTGCCGGGCTCCAGGCCCAGCACGGACTCGCAGCACTGCGCGGCGCGGGACGGCTCCTGGAAGCGGTCCAGGTACAGCCGCGCGAGCTTGAGGTACGCGGTCACCTTGGCCGCGGGCGTCTGGCCCACCTGCGTCTCGCGGTCGAGGATGGACACCAGCTCCTTCACGTTGTCCTGAGCGACGTACAGGCGCTCCAGCGCGCGCAGCGTGGCGGCGTGGCCCGGCGTGAGGCGCAGCACCTCCTGGTAGCCCTCGATGGCCAGCTCCGGGCGGCCCAGCTGGTCCTCCCAGATGGCGGCGGCCTGGTACATCGCGTTGGCGCGCTCCAGCGGATCCGTGCGGTTGGCGGCGTCCGCGCGAAGCACCTCCACCAGGCTCTCCCACGCCTCGTGGGCGCGGTGGATGCGGGCGAGCGCGCGCAGCGCCGGGAAGTAGCTGGGCGCCAGCATCAGCGCCTCCTGGTACGACGCCAGCGCCTCGTTCTCCTGCTTGAGGCGGTGCTCGTACAGCTCGCCGATCTTGTAGATGAGCGCGGCGGCCGCGTCGGTGGAGGGAGAGATCTCCGACTCCGCGCGGTACATGTCGATGAGCTTCTCCCACCGGCCGTCCTGCGCGTACAGCCGGCCCAGGGCCTTGAGCGCGGGCAGGTACGAGGGCGACAGCGCGAGCACGCGCTCATACGCGGTGATGGCGCCCACGCGGTCCTTCAGGTTCTCGTCGAGGATCTCCGCGTTGCGGTGGAGCAGCGACAGGACCTGCTTGGTGTCGCCGGCGAACGACGCCTCCAGGTCGTTGGTCTCCAGCAGCTCACGGAAGCGTCCGGCGCGCTCGTAGAGGCGGGCCAGGTTGCGCAGCGTGGGCAGGTGATCCGACGCCAGGTCGAGGATGCGCTTCATGCACTCGATGGCGTGGTCCAGGTCCCCGAGGCGGTCCTCGTAGATGACCGCCATCTTGTTGAGCGTGGTGATGACCTGATCGCGGTCGGACGTCTGGAGCAGGTCCTGCTCGAACATCTGGACCAGCTCGGCGAAGCGGCCCTGGCGCTCGAAGAGGCGGGTGAGGGCCTTCTGCGCGGGGAGGTAGCCCGGCTGGAGCTGGAGGCACGCGTTGTAGCGAGCAATGGCGTCCTCCTGGCGGCCCAGGCGCTCCTCCAGGATCTCCGCCGCCTTGTACATGCGAGCGGCCTTGCCCTTGGCGTCCTCGGCGGCGGTGACCTCCGCGTCGAAGACGGCGACGAGCCCTTCCCAGTTCTGCATCCGGTACGACAGCTTGCCCAGGCCCGCGAGCGCGGCGGCGTGGCTGGGGATGCGGGCGAGGATGGCCTGGTAGCGGGCGGCGGCCTCCTGGTCGCGCTTGAGGTCGTCCTCGTACAGCGCGGCGAGGCGCAGGTTGATGGCGACGAGCTCGCTCTCGTCGTTGATGGAGCCCACCCACGCGAGCAGCACGTCGGCCAGCTCCTCGAAGCGGCCCTGCGTCTCGTAGATGCCGGCGAGCGCGCTCAACACGAGCGGCTCATGAGGGCTCACGCGGCGAGCGGCGAGCAGCGCGGACAGGGCGTCGTCCTTGCGGCCCAGGCGGTCATGGACCTTGGCGATGTGGAGGTACGCGGGAGCGCCCTGGGAGCCCTGGCCCTCGGCCTCGGAGAGGAGGGCGGAGAGGAGCTCATCGGTGCGGCCCTCGCGCTCGGCGACGCGCTTGACGGCGGCCTGGAGCAGCGGGTCGGAGCGGTCGAGCGCAAAGGCCTCGCGGAACGCAGCGGCGGCGGCCTCCTTCTGCTTGAGGCGCTCCTCCAGGAGCATGCCCGCGGAGGTGAGGTAGTGGGCGCGAAGGGACGGAGGGACGACGGCGCCAGCGAGCAGCCGGTAGATCTCCACCAGCGCGCCCGCGTCGTTGCGCGCGGCGTAGACGGACTCGAGCTGGGTGAGGAGGGTGACGTCGGTGGGCTTGCGGTCCAGGGCCTGGCGCAGGGCATCCGCGGCGTCGTTGTCACGGGACAGGCGCTCCTCGAGGATCTGCCCCTTCTCGAAGAGGAGGGACGCCTGCTGGCGAGGATCCTCGGAGGCGGAGAGCTCCGCGTCGATGAGCTGCACGACCATCTGCCAGTTGCCGACGTCAGCGAACAGGCGGCGAGCGGCGCGGATGTTGGCGAGGAAGCGCGGCGCCAGCTTGTAGGCGTTCTGGAACGCGACCGCGGCGTTGCGAGGGTTCTTGAGCGGCTCTTCCCAGAGCAGGCCAACCTCATGGAACAGGAGGGCGGCGGTCTGCGGCTCGGTGGTGGCGAGCGCCTTGGCCTCGCGCTCCATGGAAGCGATGCGCTCGCGGGCATCGTCCTCGGCGCTGGCCTGGGGGACGGGGGCGGGGAGGGTGCTCACGTTCTGGGCGAGTGTCTGGGCCGCGCCAGCCTCGGGGGCCCCGGG
>NZ_RAVY01000189.1:0-18736 GCF_003611625.1 Corallococcus sp. CA054B | reverse complement strand
GTCTCGGTGGCACGGGAGGGGGATTCCTTCGGGGGGGAGTCACTTCATGGGCCGCGCGTCCTCCAGGAGCGCGCGCATGCCCTGCTCGAACTTCGAGGCGGCCGTCTCATGCGACGACAGCCCCCACAGCGCTTCCTCCAGCCAGGAGGGAGCGTCGCGTTTCCACTTCACCTCCACGACCATCGCGGGCGGCGCCCGGCCCACGAGCCGCGTGGGGACCGCGAGCGCGCCATCCGCGGACGTGTCCGGCGGCAGCGCGAACACCAGGCCTTCATCCAGCGTGATGCGCACGTCGCAGGACACCGTGGCCAGCGTGGTGCGCCGGTACCACGCGGTGATCCACGGCCGCACCGGCGTGAGGCTCGCCTGCCGCAAGAGCCTCGCGGCGGCGCCATCCACCGGCAGCAGCTGGCCGCTGAGCACCGCGCGGGCTTCCGCTTCCGTGACGGGCAGCCGGACCTTGGTCCGCCGCTCGCCGTGATTGCGCTTCAGCTCCAGGAAGCGCGTCCCGGTCAGCACCGGCGCCTCCGTGAGGTGGGCCGCGCCCGCGTACTCCCGCAGGCGCAGCCGTTCCGCCTGGCCCGAGTGACACGTGCCCAGGAAGTCCAGGCCCTCGGTGTCCAGATAGGTCGTGCGCGTGTAGGCCACGGGCAGGCCCTGGGCGTAGACGTGGCGGGACACCCAGCCCTGGACCGCGCCCAGGAAGGACGCCAGCGCCTCGCGCGACGGTTGGAAGCGCCGCTCCCGGTCCTGCTCCGCGGCGGGCGTGGGCATGTCCATGTCCTGCACCCGGGCCGTCGCGGTCATGGGCTCGTACCGAAGGCCGCGTGCACCTCGGCCTGCCGCTTCGTCGCGAAGTCCACCAGGCCGTTGGCTCCGGTGAGCGCGTCCTGGAACGCCTGCGGGCTGCTCAGGAACGTGAAGCCCGGCTGCTCCGCGTTCTCTCCCACGGCCCAGGGCGTGATGAGCGCGTGCTCCTCGCGGAAGCGCGCCTCCAGCGGTCCCGGAGCGAGCAGCCCGTCCGCCGCCTCCAGCGCGTACTTCTCGTAGATGGGCCGGTAGACGGGGTCGTCCATCAGGTAGCGGATCAGGGGCCAGGTCGCGTCCACCGACTCCTGTGACAGCGACGTGGCGCGCATGCCGTCCTGGAACGACCGGTCATGGTCCCACGTCACCCAGTGCAGCCGGCCGTTCTCTCCCGGGTGCGAGTACAGGAGGTAGTTGTGGGCCATGCCGCCGTACGCGTCCCAGTTCTCGATGACGGTGTTGTAGGCCAGCCACTTGAGGAAGCCGTCCACGTCCAGCGTGGCCTCCAGCCGCGAGCGCCACGCGGTGGAGTCCGTCCGGTCCGAGTTGAGCTGTGTGATCAGCGCCTTCACGCTGTCCCAGCCCGCCGTCTCCGCCGCCTTGTTGTCCGGCTCGAAGGAGGCCTCGTCGAAGCTCTGGAGCCGCGCGCCGGTGCCGTCCGCCTCGTAGAGCGGACCGCTGTCGTCACCGAAGAATCGCTCGAGCAGCGGGTCGCCGGGGTCCTCCGCCAGCGTGTAGAGGCCCCAGTACTGGGGCCCGTCGCCGTGGTCCACGTAGACAGCGGCGAAGGCCGTGTAGCTGGCCGGGACGCCCGCCTCGCGGAACAGGTCCGTGGCCACCTTGTTGCGGATGAGCGACGCGTCCGACACCGCGTTGGACAGCGACAGCTTGCCGAAGCCGTAGAAGTGCTGGCCCTCGATTTCCGGGTGCTCGTCCTCGAACTTGTCGAAGTTGAAGCGCAGCGGCAGCTTGCCCACGCCACTGCTCCACGCCTGGGACAGCGACGAGTTGCCCTTGTAGCGAAGCCCCACGTAGTTCCACGCCTTGCCCTCGAACTTCACCGTCGCGGGCACGTACACCGGCGTGTTGGGGATGAGGTCGCCCCCGCCGCCGCCCGGGAAGCCGCCACCGTCGGGAGGCCCGCCGGGGCCTCCAGGGCCGCCACCGCCCATCGTCGGCAGGCATGCGAGCGCGCCGCCCATGGGGGACGTGCCGCAGGTGCTGGTGAAGGTGCTGCCATTGAAGGTCGCGGTGCAGGCGTCACCGGACGCCTTGCCCACGCACGCGGCCTCGAACTCCGCGGGGAAGCCGCCCCCCGGGCCGCCCGGAAACCCGCCACCGTCGGGAGTCCCACCGGGTCCGCCGATTCCACCTCCCGCGCCGAACTCGCCGAGCATGGACGTCATGTCGTCCTGCATCGCCGTCCAGTTCTCCGGCGTGATGACGATGTCAAAGCGCTGCACCTTCCCCTGGGGGAAGACGACGTCATAAGCAGGAGGAGCGTTCTTCCCGTGCGATTCGTCGGTCCAGGTGTCGGGGCGGTCGGTGCCACAGGCTCCGAGGGCGAACGCCAATAACGCGAAGGCGCCGGAGAGGCGCGGGCGAGGCAAGGCCGTGGGGGTCCCTTTTCGGGTGCGGGGGATCACGGCCACGGCGGAGTGGGGACGCCGCCGTGGCACTGCGATTGCGGACCTTGAAGGGACGAAGTGACTTCTTCGTTACACGGCTGTGACGGATTGTTTCCAGGAACGTGACTTACGCTTCGGTACTCAGGGCCTGGGCGGCGTGTTGTAGCCAGCGTCGCCGTAGGGCTTCAGGCGCTCCAGCCACATCTCCTCCAGCACCTTCAGCTCCTCCACGGGCGGAGGGCCCCCGGGCTCCTCGCGGGGCTTGAGCCTGTCCAGCACCTCGAAGGAGAAGGCCGCCTCGCCGTGGCGCTCCCAGTCCGCCTGCAGCTCCGGGACGCGGTGCATGCGCTGGGCCAACTCGAACCGGATGCGGTTGAACATCGCGGTCAGGTTGAGGGCGTGGCCCACGAACAGCTTGCCGTTGGCGTGGCAGCGGATGGCGTAGATGCCCATGGGCACCTCCGCTTCCTTGTAGGCGCGCTTGCGCTCCGAGCGGGCCGCGCGCGAGTCATCACCGGACGTCATGGTGACCTCCGAAGCCCCGCGCGACGAGCTTCGCCTCCAGCCGCTCCTTCGCCGCAGGGTCGCGCGGGCGCACCCAGTCGCGGCCCATGCGCTCCCAGTCCGCGTCGCGCGAGTCGATGCCCAGCGCCCGGAGGAAGTCGGCCTCGCAGATGAAGCACTGCTCGCGGAAGGGGAAGAGGAAGCCGCCCTGCGACTCCAGCGAACGCGCGGCCTCCGCGTAGGTGGAGAACCACCGGTTGAGGAACGTGCTCTGGCCCTTCTGGAAGAAGGCGCGCGTGTCCAGCGTGTGTGTTCGGGCCTCCAGGGCCTGCTTCAGCTCCGTCCAGGTGGCGTGGCCTGCTTCCCGAGCGACGACGGCGAGCCCGTGCTTGTGCTGCACGGCATCCCGGCGCGCGAGCACCTCGCCCAGGGACAGGGCCGCGAAGAAGGGCAGGGCGCGCATCCGTTCCGCGGCGCGCGTGGCGCGGGCCGTGTCGGACGAGTCCAGGTCCTTGAGGAGCAGGGACGCGCGGACCTTGTATTCATGAAGTGTGACGGGGAGGGTGCTGCCGGTTCCCATGACGAATCCTCCGGTGCTGGCCCTCACCCGTTGGGGGACCGTGGAAGGACTTCATCGGGACTCTGGCGACAGCGGGTGAAGCGAGGGTGACGTCGTCTTTCCGGGCGGCGGGCGCCCCTCGGCACCCGTGGGACGAATAGACCAGACGTGCCGCGCGGGCGTCAACGCGGCCGGAGGCGTGCGGCCAGGAGGGCCCCCTTGATTCGGCCCATCCCCAGGGGGCATGTGCCGGGTATGTTTCGGCGATGGCGTCCGAACGCGCACGAACAGCCCCCTCCACGAACGACCTTGCCGCCTCCGAACTGGAGGCCGTGCGGATCCTGGAGGGCGGCGCGGAGCTCATCTCCGGGGCGATGCGCCCCCATGCGGAGCTGGAGGCCATGCTGTCGGCCCGTGGCTGGAAGCGCCGCTTCCTGAAGCAGCCGGAGCGGGTGTCCGCGTTCGTGGCTGGGGCCGAAGCGGTGCGGGAGGCGCTGGAGCGTGTGCACCGCCGCGCGGCGGTGGAGTCGTGGGCCGAGGACATGCCCATCCTGCGGCAGGCACGCGCGCTGTCCACGCAGCGTGAGCGCCTCACCCGGCTTGCGCGAGAACGGCTGGACACGTTGACGGTCGCGCCTCCGGACGTGACGCTTGAAGAGGCGCTGACGCGGTTGGAGGCATTGCTTCGCCAGCCTGTCAGCAAGGCACTGAAAGAGGGCGAGGTGCTCGTCTTCGAGTCCGACCACGGCCGTTCGAAGCAGCCGGGCCCAGGCGTGGGCGGCTCGAACATACCCACGCCCTATCTCGTGATGCTGCCGGTGGCCGTGTTGCTCTTCATCTTTCTCATGGCCTCTGGGGCCCAGACACTGGGGCTGACCTTTCTGGGGTTCTTCATGGGAGGTTCCCTGCTGTGGCCCCTGCTGCGCTCCGGCAGGGTGCGGATCACCAGCGAGCGGCTCCTCTGGTCGCCTGTGGTTGGTGAGGCGCAAGCGGTGCGGTTGGACTCGATCGCGGATGACGGCGTCCGCCTGGATCGGAGCCAGTTCGACCTGGAGGTGACGGGCGACCGCCGGCTGCGCGCGCGCAGCGTTCCGAATCCCCTGAGACTGCTGCTCACGCTGGAACTGCATCGTCAGCCGCCGCTCCTCGGCGCGGCGCGGTCGGGCGTGCAACTGGAGGACGTCGCCCTCTTCCCCGCGAAGGTGGGGGACGTCGACGGGCTCTGCGTCCTGCGTCCCCACGCGTTGGCGTTCGTCCCCGACAGGCGCGGCCTCCAGTCGCTTCAGGCCGTCACCGGAAAGCCCACGTCGCTGAATGGGTTCGAGGCGGACTGGGTGTTGGAGGCGTTGCGCTGGCTGCCCGCGGCGGAGTTCGACGCCTGTGTCTCACGCGTGGTGAAGGCCACGGGAGGCCTTGCCTGGGCCGCGGGAGATGCGCACTTCGTTCCGGGCCTGCCGGTATGGGTGGCGATCCGGATCAAGCGCGGTGAGCAGGTGCTGCTCGGGCGGGCGGAGTGGCTCTATCGCGCCTCCGCCGAGAGGCTTCTCCAGGGATGGCGCAAGCGCCCGGGGGAGGGCAAGGGCACCTACGATTCGGACTGACCGCGGCGCAGGCCCAGGGCCTTCATCTTCTTGTAGAAAGCCGGGTCCCGTCACGCTGTTGAACCGTGTTGATTCCTCTGTGATTGCGAGGACTTCGCGCGACGGCGGGGTTGATGCTGTTGGTCCTTCGCAGCCGCTCGTGATGGCAGGTGAGCACGCGGCAGACACACGGGCTCGTGTTGCCGCGTTTCGCGCTGGCATCGCTGCTGCTCCTGGATGCCGTGCCTGTACTGCTTCTCAGGCCTGCCTTGAGCATGCGCTTGAAGCTGCGGTGAGGCTCCTCACCCAGGTCACCGGTTCGTAGCGCTCCGCGCCCGGCCTGTCTGCGGGCTTCTTCCTTCACTTCGAAGTCAACGCGCCTTCCGCGCGAACAGGAGACGTGTGTCATGACGTCCAACCGCAAAGCGGCGATCCACGAACCGCCTCGCATCCCCGACGAATTCACGCTGCGCTTCAAGCGCGCCCCTGGTGGCGGCTGGGTCGTCTCTGGAGACTCCGCAGGGAAGGGGCACTACGCCTACGAGGCGTTCTGCGACGCCTTCTGCCGCCTGCCCATGCGGGGCGTCTCCGGCGCGAGCCTCCCGTCCACGGGGACGGACGCCAAGGCCCGGCGCAACACGAAGGGCGGTGGGCGATGAGCCGCGCCTTCGACGCGGGCTCATGCTCCGAACAGGGCCCCCGGGACTACCAGCAGGACGCCGCAGGCCACACCCAGGGCCCGGCCGGTCTCGTTGCCGCCGTGGCGGACGGCCTGGGCAGCTACGAGGGCAGCGACAAGGCCGCCCAGGTCGCAGTGCGCTCGGTGCTGGGGCACGCGTACCTGGACCCGGTGGGAGGCGGTGGCTCGCTCAAGCGCGGCATGGAGTTCGCCGTCGCGCACGCCCACCGCGACGTCCGCCATGAGCAGCATGTCGGCCAGCACATGGGACTCACCACGCTGGCCCTGCTGGTGGTGGCGGGGGGGCGGGCCGCCGTGGCGCACGTGGGCGACAGCCGCGTGTACCGGCTGCGCGCGGGGAAGCTGGAGCAACTCACCGAGGACCACCGCGACAGCCGGCACGTCCTGACGCGGTGCCTCGGCAGCTTCCGCTCCGACTTCACGCCGGACGTGCTGGAGACGGACGCGCATCCCGGGGACGTGTGGCTGCTGTCCACCGACGGCGTGCACGAGACGCTGACGCCGGAGCAGCTCGCCTCGGTGCTGGCGGACGGCGCCGACGCCCAGGTGGCTGCCCAGGCCCTGGTGGAGTCCGCGCTCTCCGACGGCAGCCGCGACAACTGCACCGCCCTGGTGGTGCGCGTGCCCGGGGACGCCCCGGAGACGGTGCGAGGTGCCGCGTGAGCGCGCCCCGCACCCACTCCGCCGCCGTCGCCAAGGTGTCCCTGCGCAGCGGCACTGGCCACCGCGTCTCCATCAGCGACCCCACCGGCGTCGTCGTCAGCGTCTGGGACGCGGACGCGCGCAAAGCCTGGGCGAAGGCCGATGACCTGGACCGCGCCCGCCGCGAGCGTGCCGCCAGCTGCCCCACCGTCATCACCCGGAGGCCCACGCGATGAGCGCGCCCGTCCAGGTGGCCCTGGTGGGCTGCGGCAAGGCGAAGCGGGCGCACCGCGCCCCCGCGCGCGCCCTCTATACGGGGAACCTCTTCCGCGCGCACCTGGCCGAGGCCGAGGCCACGACGCCGCACGTCTATGTGGTGTCGGCCCTTCACGGGCTGCTCCCGCTGGATGAGGAGGTGGCCCCGTACGACGTCACCCTCCGAGGCATGCCGCGCGAGAAGCGCGCTGCCTGGGGGCGACAGGTGATGGAGGCGCTCGCGCGCCGCTACCCCGCCGCCGCCGTCGAACTGCTCGTCTACGCGGGCCGGACGTATGCGGAGCCGCTGCGAGAAGCGCTCTCCGCCGCTTCGCTCGATTGGTGGACGCTCGTGGAGCCGCTCAAGGGCGCCACCCAGGGTGCGCGCCTGCGCATCCTCGCGGAGGCGAGCCGGATGCGCGCGGAGGCGCGGGCTCCGCTGCGCCTGCCCGCGCTTGAGGTGGCCCAGCCGTCTGGCCGGCGCCTCTACCTCTTCGCGGTGGACGGCAAGCAGGTGCCCTCCTTCGCCACCGTGTCGCGCGTGAAGCGCACTGACGGCGTCCTGGAGGGCTATCAGCGCCCCGAGGCGCGCGCCCACGTGGAGGCCATCCGCGAGTACATGGAGAGCGCGGGGGCCCTGGTGCCCAACGCGGTGGTGCTGGCCTTCGACTCGCGCGTGCGCTTCGAGGCGCTGCCCGGGCAAGGAGAGGGCGCCCGCCACGGGCACCTCGTCATCCCGCGCGCCACCGCGCCAGACGCGCCTGACGCTCCGGGCTTCATCGTGGACGGGCAGCAGCGCCTGGCCGCCGTGCGCGACGCGGCGGTGACGGCCTTCCCGCTGGCGTGCACCGGCTTCGTCGCGGAGACGGTCGGCCAACAGGCGGAGCAGTTCATCCTGGTCAACTCCACGAAGCCCCTTCCCAAGGGGCTCATCCACGAGCTGCTGCCCAGCACAACGGCGGCACTTCCCGCGGCGCTGGAGCGCAAGCGCCTGCCGGCGCAGCTCCTCGCCCGCCTCAACCTGGACGAGGGCAGCAGTCTGCGCGGCCTCGTCATCACCCAGACGTGCCCGCGCGCCACCGGAAAGGCTGGGGGGAAGCTCTTCACCGCCGTCATCAAAGACACGTCCCTGCTTTCCGCGCTGGAGGACAGCCTGGAGAACGGCACCCTCTTCGACTTGGAGCGCGGGGGCGCTGACGTGGACGCCATGGTGGCGCGCGTGTCCGCGTGGTGGGCCGCTGTCGCCAGCACTTGGCCGGACGCGTGGGCGAGGCAGCCCAAGGAGTCGCGCCTGTCGCACGGCGCAGGCGTGCGCGCTCTGTCGCTCCTCATGGACTCCGCCTGCCAATTCCTCGCGCAGGAGGGCAACGCCACGCCCACGCAGGCCGACTTCGAGCGCGAGCTCGCGCTGGTGCGCGACGCCTGCGCCTGGACGTCCGGCACCTGGGCTTTCCCCACCGGTGAGCGCCGGTGGAACGACCTGCAGAACACCCCCAAGGAGGTGGCCCTCCTCGCGCAGCACCTGGGCGCCCTCTACCGCGAGCGCCGCGCGGCGAAACCCCACCGGCGCACCCGAAAGGCTGGTGCCGCATGAGCTGCCGTCCCCCTCCCGAGAATGGCCCCTCCGGGGGCGCCCCCACGCAGCGCCAGCAAGAGGTCCTCGCATACGTCTACTCGTACCGCCAGGCCAACGGACTGGCCCCCACGGCTCGCGAGGTGTGCGAGCGCTTCGGGTTTTCGTCCACGGCCGCTGCGGCGGACTACTTCGAGCGCCTTGAGCAGCACCGCCTGCTGCGGCGCCTGCCGAACGTCCACCGCGGGCTCCTCATCACCGAGTCCGGCGAGGCCCTGGCGAATGCCTACCTGCGCGAGCACCCCGAGGTGCTCAATGGGTAGCCCGCTGCCCACGCCCGAGGAGCGCCGCGAGCAGGTGAGCGTGCTGGTGCGCACGTGCCCGAAGCGCGAGCGCGGCCTGCTGCGTCTGCGGCTGTACCGCGAGACGCCCACGTCGCCGGAGGACGCCGGGTACAGCGGGCTCAAGGCTCGGTGCGCGGTGTGCTGGACGCTGCGCCCGCGTCACCTGCAACTCGGCGAGGTGAAGGAGCGGCCGGTGGCGACCTGCCGGCATCCCGCCTGCGAGCGGCTATGGCGGACGGCGAAGAAGCGGGAGCAGCCCTTCCATGAGCGCGCGAAGGCTGCGCTGCTGGCCAGCTTCGCGGCGGGCCCCGAGGTGCGCCATGCGTGACCTGCTCACGGCAGGCGGCATCCTCGTCGCCCTCGCCGCCCTCCGGGGCGTGACCGCGCTCCTTGACCTGGTGGACCGCGACGAGACACCCGCCACGCCCACCCGCAGCACCGGTCGGCCCGAGTTGCGCGTGCTGCCCGGAGGCCTCTCCACGCAGCGCGAGGAGGCGAAGCGCCATGGCTGAGACGGCCATCGAGTGGACGGACGTCGTGTGGAACCCGACGCGGGGCTGCTCCCGCGTCTCCCCGGGCTGCGGTGGGGGCACTCCCGGGGCGCGCAAGGGCGGCTGCTACGCGGAGCGCATGGCCATCCGGCTTTCCGGTCCGGGGCAGGCCTACGAGGGGCTCGTGAAGAGCACCCCGGCGGGCCCGCGGTGGACGGGCAAGGTGGTGCTCGACGCGGAGAAGCTGCTGGAGCCGCTCCACTGGCGGAAGCCCCGGCGCGTCTTCGTCAACAGCATGAGCGACCTCTTCCACGAGTCGCTCCAGGCGAAGGACATCGCGAGGGTGTTCGCGGTGATGGCGCTCGCGCGGCGGCACACCTTCCAGGTGCTGACGAAGCGCGCGGACGTCATGGCGCGCACCGTGGGCAGCGAGGACTTCAAGGGCCAGGTGCTGTCCATCGCTTCCATGGAGGCGACGCGGCGCGGGCTCGAACTGGAGCCGGATGAGCTGCGCTGGCCGCTGCCCAACGTGTGGCTGGGCGTGTCCGTGGAAGACCAGCAGCGCGCGGACGAGCGCATCCCGGAGTTGCTGCGCACGCCTGCGGCGGTGCGGTGGCTGTCCTGCGAGCCGCTCCTCGGGCCGGTTGACCTTCAGCGCTTCATCCCGCAGCGAATGCAGACCAGCGGCTGGAACGGCCCGGCTCATCACCACGTGCTTCCCGCTGTTGGTGGAAGTCGAGGGTTGGACTGGGTCGTCGTCGGTGGTGAGTCCGGCCCGGGTGCCCGGCCCATGCACCCCGTCTGGGCGCGCCGCCTGCGCGACCAGTGCGTGGGCACGGGCGTGCACTTCTTCTTCAAGCAGTGGGGCGCATGGAAGCCCTGCTGCGTGATGACGCAGCAGGAGACCGAGGCGCTCTACGAGCCGGTGCCCGAGGGCATGCCCGACGACAGTCGGCGCAGATGCCTCGTGCCGGACGTGGCCTTCCTCCCGGAACCGATGCCGGTCGGTGGTGAGCTTCACCAGCTCTTCGACCTTGGGAAGAAGGCTGCTGGCCGCGTTCTCGACGGGCGCACCTGGGACGAGATGCCGGAGGTGGCCCGTGGGTGAGGTTCGGATCCGCGGAATCACCCTCTGGCGGCCTTGGGGATGGGCGGTCGTCCATGCCGACAAGGACGTGGAGAACCGGGGCCCGCGCTTTCCTGCGCCCCCTATCGGCTCGTGGCTCGCCATTCACAACGGGAAGACGTGGGACCAGGACAACGCCGACGCCATGGCGTCCAATTTCGGGCTCCACGTGCCGACGGAGGCAGAGCACCCGGCCGGCGCCATCATCGGCGTCGCGCGCGTGGAGGCGGTGACGCGCAAGACGGCCTTCCGTCCCAGCCGCTGGTACATGGGAGAGACGGGGCTGTGGCTCACGGACAGGACGCCCATCCAGCCCGTGGCCTGCCGCGGCGCCCAGGGGCTGTGGGTGCTGCCCGATGAAGTCCTCCGCCAGGTGCGCGCAGCGTGGTCGGTCGCGCAGGGGGCGGCTCGATGACGTCCCGTTACCTGGATGCCGGCGCCGAGCTGAGCGCGTGCGGCCTGTACCGGTACCGCCTCTGGCGCCGCTGGTCCGCGCAGGACGACCGCCGCGTCCTCTTCGTCATGTTGAACCCGTCCGTTGCCGATGGGCAGCAGGACGACCCAACGCTGCGCCGCTGCGTGGGCTTCGCGCAGGCGTGGGGCTACGGGGCGCTCACGCTCTGCAACCTCTTCGCCTTCCGGGCCACGGACCCGGCGGACCTGATGCGCGCGAAGGACGCGGTAGGGCCGCTCAACGACGAGGCCCTCGATGCCGCCGCGCGCGAGGCCTCCCTCGTCGTCGGAGCCTGGGGCGCCCACCGCTTGGTGTCCCAGCGCGCGCCCGCGGTGCTGGCCCTGCTGCGCCGGTACCACCCGGTGCACGCGCTCGCGCTCACTGGCGCGGGCGAGCCCCGGCACCCGCTGTACCTAACTGGGCACCTGCGGCCGCAGCTCTACCGGGAGGCGCTGACGTGAACCCCGCGCGCCTTCTCCTGCCCTGCACGTGCGCTGGCTACCTCCTCGCCCTCGCGGAGCCGCGCATGGGCGCCTTCCTCTTTGCCGTCCTCTCCCTCTTCGCGGCGCTCGGCGCCGTCGCTGTCGTCCGGAGCTGTCCATGAGCTGCATCCAGGAGCACGAGTTCACCGTCGGGTACCTCTTCTGCGGCGCGGGCGTCGGCGCGTACGGCGCGGACTGCGCCCAGGTGGAGGTGGACGGCCACCGCGCGACGGTCCGCAACGTGGGCGGCATCGACTTCGAGCAGGAGCGCTGCGACACCTTCATGAAGCTGACGGGCGCGAAGTCCCTCTGCGTGGACATCGGCCGCATGCGTCCGCGCGAGCTGCGCACCTTCTTCGGCCCGCGTGCCCCGTACTTCATGAAGTGGAGCCCGCCGTGCAAGGGCGCCTCCCGGCTCACCTCGAAGGAGCGCGCGGCGACGAAGAAGTACCAGGACATGAACCGGCTCGCGGTGAAGGCCGCGCGCAAGGTGCTGGCCGCGTGGAAGGGCGACGAGCGTCCCGTCATGGTCGTTATCGAGAACGTGCCGGCGTACCGGCATCGCTGCCCGGAGAACCTCGCGGAGGTGCTGCGCCTGGGCCGTCGCGCGGGCTACGAGGTGTCCGTCGTCGAGCACGACCTGGGCGAAGAGGCGGGGCTGGCCCAGCGCCGCCAGCGCCTCACCATCTGCTGGCGCGACGCGAAGCGCTGCCCGGTGCCGGTGGCGATGCCCAGCAAGAAGCGCCTTCGCGGTGTCGGTGAGGTGCTCGGGCCGCTGCCCTTTCCGGATGACCCGCGCGCGGGGAAGCACCACCGCCTGCCGAAGATTGAGTGGCTGAACGCGGTGCGCCTGGCGCTCGTGCCCCCGGGCGGGGACTGGCGGGACTTGCCGCCGCGCGGGGGCGTGCTGGCGTGGCTGGAGGCGCGCGGGCTGTGGCCGGCGGGCGTGGACACGGGCCCCTTCCGTGCCCTGGTGGAGGAGCAGCTCGGCACGCTGGTGCGGCAGGGGCAGCAGCGCCGCGAGGTGCACCGTCGGCACCCGGTGCAGGCCTGGGCGGAGCCGGCGCCGACGGTGGCCGGGCCCGGTGGCGCGGGGCTGTGCGCGGTCGAGGACCCGCGCGGGCTGGACGGCATTGCGCTCGGCCATGCGCCGCGGCGTGGTGCCGAGGGCGTGACGGCCTGGGACGGGCCAGCGCCCACGGTGCGCGGTGTCGCCCGGCACGACAATGGCGGTGCGGCCGTGGCCGACCCACGAGCCCTCGAGGAACTCGCGCGCGGCGCGTCCGAGGGAGCCGGCGTGGCGAAGAAGAACGGGCTGCTCGGCGTCGGTGCGTGGAGCGAGCCCGCCGCCACCGTCATCGGGCACGCGTCGGTGAGCAGGGCGCAGGGCGTGGGCGCGGTGGCGGACCCACGCCCCCTGGACGCGCTGGCGCTGCGCGCGGACGGCCGCGCGGGGACCTGCGGCGTCATCGACTGGCGCGAGCCCGCGGGCACCGTCATCGGCATGCCATACGTCTCCGGTGGCAGCACGCCCGTCTCGGTGGCGGATCCGCGCCTGGACGGCATCGCCATGGGGACGGACAACCCGCTGCGCCACCGCAACAAGTACGCGGTGACGGGATGGAGCAGCCCGTCGGGCACGGTGACGGCCGCCTCCCGCCCGGGCAGCGGCGCGCCCTCGGTGGCGGACCAGCGCGTCCTGGAGCTCGTCGGGCTGGGCCAGACGGCCACGGGCGCGGGCACCTACGCGGGCCGGCCCGGCCTCTTCGGAGTCATGGACGAGCGCGCCCCGGCGCCCACCGTTTCCGGCTCCGCAGCGGTGAGCAGCAGCAACACGCCGGCCGCGCTCGCGGACTCGCGCGCGGCGGTGGCGCTCAATGCGCTGGGCGTCGGGCCCACCTGCCGCAACGGCTTCTACGGCGTGCTGGAGTGGGACTCTCCGGCGCGCACCGTGACGGGCAGCCTCCAGGTGGACAACGGCTCCGCGGCCATCGCGGACCCGCGCCCCGCGCCCCGGCCCGTCATCAGCATCCACCTGGCCCTGGCGCTGCTCGCCGAGGGCTGGGAGCCGCCCAAGGGCGCGCTGGCCCCGGCCATTCTCTCCCCGCTGTCGGGCTGCTGGCACCGGCCCCTCACCACGCTGGAGTTGGCCGTCCTCCAGGGCCTGCCACCGGTGGTGGATGGACAGCCGCTGGAGTTCGTCTCCTCCAGCGACGCGCGCGTGCGGAGCATGGTGGGCGACGGCATCCCCGCAGGTGGCGCACTCGTGTGGCAGGAGGAGCAGCTCCTCGCCGCGCTGAAGTCGAAGCTGGGCCACGGCTGGTCGCTGGTGAGCGACTTCTGGTTCCGCCCGGGCTTCGAGGGGTACGCGGCGTGAGCGCGCCCACGCCCGCCATGACGGCGCTGGAGCAGGCCCGCGCCCTCGTCACCCGCCACCGCTTCCTCTGCGCCGGCGAGTCCCTCCTGCAGAAGGCGCTCGCCCAGGTTCTGACGGAGGCGGGCATCCCCTTCCTGCGCGAGGTGCGGCTGGGGGAGGCGGGCCGCATCGACTTCCTGCTGACGGAGGCCCACGTCGGCCTCGAAGTGAAGGTGGACGGGGGCCTGTCCGAGGTCACCCGTCAGCTTCTTCGCTACGCGGAGCGGGAGGACGTCCACGCCCTCCTGCTCGTCACCACCCGCAGCCGCCACGACAGCTTGCCGGCCCTCATGTTGGGCAAGCCCGTGCGCGTCGCCGTGTTGAAGGGAGGCCTGCTGTGAAGACGTACGGGACGGTGCGCCTGGAGGCGCGGAAGCTGGGCAGCAGGGGAGGGGAGCGGCCCGCGTGGGTGGTGCAGGCGGAGCCCCACGTGGCGCTGCGGCTGAAGCGCGTCTTCGACCGCATCAACAAGGGCGACGTCGGCGAGGTCCTCCTGGCGGCCACCGCGGAGACGGCGCGCGAGCTGGAGTGGTTCCTGGAGCGCTACCCCATGGAGGTGGTGGGGAAGGAGGCCAAGGACTTCCTGCGGCGCGGCGCGCGCGAGCACACCCGGCGTGAGGCCCAGGTGGCTGAGCTGCTGGCGGCGGAGTACCAGGCGCCGGACTTCGTGATGAATGTCCCGCCCCGCGAGTACCAGCGGAAGGCGGCGGACATGTGGCTGCGCCTGCAGCGCCTGCTGCTGGCGGACGACGTGGGCCTGGGGAAGACGGCCTCCGCCCTGACGGGCTTCACGGACACGCGGACGCTGCCGGCGGTGGTGGTAACGCTGACGCACCTCCCCCGGCAGTGGCAGCGCGAGCTGGCGCGCTTCCTCCCGCGCCTGCGCGTGCACGTGGCGAAGCGCGCGACACCGGAGGACGTCACTCGCGGGCGCGGCGGGCAGAAGCTGCCCTGGCCGGACGTCCTCATCCTCAACTACCACAAGCTGTCCGGCTGGGCGGACACGCTGGCCAACGCGGGCGTGCGCTCCATCGTCTTCGACGAGTGCCAGGAGCTGCGGCGCGGGCCCGAGTCGGACAAGTACCGGGCCGCCCACTACCTGGCGGAGCGCACGCCCTTCGTCATCGGCCTGTCCGCCACCCCCATCTACAACTACGGCGGGGAGATGTTTCACGTCCTCGACGCCATCAAGCCCGGCGTCCTGGGCACCCGCGAGGAGTTCAGCCGGGAGTGGTGCACCGGCGTGGACGACAAGCTCAACTTCAAGGACCCGCGCGCCTTCGGCACATACCTGCGCGACGCGGGACTCATGCTGCGCCGCACGCGGCAGGACGTCGGGCGGGAGCTGCCGTCCCTCTCGCGCGACGTGCACACCGTGGAGTCGGACACGCGGGTGCTCGACGAGGTGCAGGACAAGGCCGCGGAGCTCGCCCGCATCATCCTCGCTCAGGGTGGGGTGAAGCCCGAGGAGCGGCTCCACGCGTCCGGGGAGCTGTCCTGGCGCCTGCGGCAGGCCACCGGCATCGCGAAGGCGCCCTTCGTCGCGGAGTTCGTCCGCATGCTGATCGAGAACGGCGAGCGGGTACTGCTCTACGGCTGGCACCACGAGGTGTACAGCATCTGGCGCCAGCGGCTCGCGGAGTACTCCCCGGCCATATTCACCGGCCAGGAGAGCCCGGCCCAGAAGGAGGAGCAGGCCCAGCGCTTCAAGTTGGGCCAGACGCCCATCCTCATCATGTCGCTGCGCGCGGGCGCGGGTCTCGACGGCCTCCAGCATTGCTGCCGCACGGTGGTGTTCGGCGAGCTGGACTGGAGCCCCGGCGTGCACGAGCAGGCGTGCGGTCGCGTCCACCGCGACGGCCAGCCGGACCCCGTCATGGCCTACTTCCTGGTGTCCGACTCCGGCTCCGACCCGGTGGTGGCGGACGTCCTCGGCATCAAGCGCAACCAGATGGAGGGCATCCGCGATCCGCAGGCCAGCCTCATGGAGCGGCTGGAGACGGACGAGGGGCGCGTGCGGAAGCTGGCCGAGGCCTTCCTGAAGAACCGGAGGGCGGCGTGAACCCCCTGCGCGCACCCTTCCCCTGGTTTGGCGGGAAGTCCCGGGCCGCCCACCTCGTGTGGGAGGCATTCGGCGACGTGGCGAACTACGTGGAGCCCTTCGCGGGCTCCCTCGCCGTGATGCTGGGCCGGCCCACGCCCGCCGGCGTGGAGACGGTGAACGACCGAGACACGTACCTGGCCAACTTCTGGCGCGCCGTGCAGCTCGCGCCGGACGAGGTGGCCCGGTACGCGGACTGGCCGGTGAACGAGGCGGACCTCCATGCCCGGCACCGGTGGCTGGTGGGCCAGACGGAGTTCCGCGCGCGGATGCGGCAGGACCCCGAGTATTTCGACTCGAAGATCGCGGGGTGGTGGGTGTGGGGCATCTGCCAGTGGATTGGCAGCGGTTGGTGCGCACAGCCTGCGTGGGAGGAGCAGGAGGCGGCCGGCGCAGAGAAGACGTGCGGCATCGCCACGAGCGAGTACGCGAAGCGGCCGATGCTCGACAAGCCGGGCCGGGGCATTCATCAGCTCGCGGTTCGTGAGGGCACGTCTCTCGCGAACGCCTTGGCCTGGGAGGGACGCGCGCACCCGGGCAACGGGCTCCGCGGATTCCACGGCCGGCGCGTGCGCAGTGCGGCGACGTCCGACCATGAGAAGCGGCCGAACCTGGGACGCGGCGGACGAGGCGTGCACGGGAGCTCAAGCTGGGACGTGCGTCCCTCGCTGCGTGGAAGCCGCAGCGCCACCGGCATGGGTGTCCACGCCAGCGGGCAGGCGGGCGGCATCGGTGAGTGGATGCAGGATTTGGCACACCGCCTGCGCTACGTGCGCGTGTGCTGCGGAGACTGGAGCCGCATCCTCTCGCCGAACGTCACCGAGCGTATCGGCGTGACGGGCGTGCTCCTGGACCCGCCGTACAGCGACGCGGCCGGCCGCGACCCCAGCATCTACGCCGAGGAGGACCTGCAGGTGGCCCACCGCGTGCGCGAGTGGGCTCTGGAGAACGGGGACAACCCGCGCCTGCGCATCGCGCTGTGCGGCTACGAGGGCGAGCACGAAATGCCCGCGACCTGGAGGTCCGTGTCCTGGAAGGCCCCGGGCGGGTACGCGGCCGCGCGCGGGAACCACGAGAACGCCCAGCGCGAGCGCATCTGGTTCAGCCCCCACTGCCTGGCGCCGGCGGACGACCCGTTTCACGGTCTGCCGCTCGCCAGCTTCGCGCGAGGTGCCCGGTGAGCCCCTGCGCTGCCCCCATGCGCGTCCCCATCTACGGCGTAACCGCGCCACAGCCCTGGGCCTGGGCCGTCCAGGTGCGCAACGCGCCGGTGCTCAACCTCCACCGGGCCCCGCCGGCGGACGTGCTGGGCGCCTACGTCGCGGTGTGCGCCGCGGCGGAGTACGTGCCGGAGCTGGCCGAGTGGATGGCCTCCTGGCACGGGCCGGGCGTCGCGGCCCCGCGCGTGAGCGACGCACCCACCAGCGCAGTGGTGGCGGTGGCGCGCGTCGCTGCGGTGTCGTTGTGGCCGGACGGTGAGCGGCAGTCGCGCTGGTACGTGGGCCCGGCGGGCCTGTGGCTGGAGGACGTGGTGGCGCTGCCGGAGCCCGTCGCCTGCGAGCCCGGCCCCGCGGACGTGCTGTGGGAAGTGCCCGCCCAGGTGCTGGCCCGGGTGCGGCTGGCCTTCGGAGCGCTCGTCGGCGAGGACAAGGCGCGTTGGGATGCCTACGAGTCCCTCGCCGCGCGCTCCGGAGGGCGCGATCCCGCGTCGCTGAAGGACCGCGTCCTCCGAAAATGCAGCTGCGGGCGCGCGATGACGAAGTGCCAGGCGTGCCGGACCTGGCGCTGCACCGCGCCCGGGTGCCCGCCGCACACCTGCGCCACGGGGGTGTCCCCTTGAGCCGATGCTACCCTCAGCTCCGGCTGGTGCCCGTGACGCTGGAGCAGGCCAATGCCTTCGTGGACGAGCACCATCGGCACCACGAGCCTGTGCCGGGCTGCCGCTGGCGACACGGGCTCTGGGACCTGTCGCTTAACCAGCTGTGCGGGGTTGCCATCGTCGGCAACCCCGTCGCACGCGAACTCGACGAACGCCGCATTGTCGAGGTGAACCGCTGCTGCACCGACGGCACTCCGAACGCCTGCAGCATGCTCTACGGCGCGGCTGCGCGCGTCGCCCAGGACTTGGGCTTCTTCGCGATCATCACCTACACCCTGGACGAAGAGGAAGGCGCTAGCCTCCGGGCGGACGGCTGGTGGGGCGTGCGGGATGCGGTGCGCGAAGAGTCCTGGAACCGGCCCTCACGCCCGCGCGGCGCGTTGTCGCTCGGGCCGAAGACGCGATGGGTGCGCTTCCTCTGCGAATACCCCGAGGACCTGCCGGAACGGGTCGAAGACGTTGAGCCGGAGCCGCCGCTCCTCGCGCTGATGGCGGGAGGTGCTCGGTGAGCCGCTGCCGCCTGCCCGCCGTGCGCTGCGAGGACTGCGGGGCCACCCGCCTGGGCGACGCCATCACCGACGATGGCAGGCCGTCGCCCCACGCGCCGCGCGTGGCCTCGGAGGCCGTGCGCGCGAAGCACCCGGGCCCCTGGCCCACCTGTCGTCACGGGGTCGCCGCGCTGGCCGACTGCGTTGACCGGCCCGTCCCGCCCGCGTGCTGCCCCCATCCGGAGGCGTCGCCCCTTCTTCCTGCGCAGGACCCCACACCATGAGCATCTGCCCCACTCCTCCTGCCCGCCCTCGCCGTCGCCCCGTGCCTCCTCTACCGCTGGAGATCGCGGAGGGCGAGCCGGTGCCCCCGGGCATGGTGCGCCTGCTGTCCGGCCAGGTCGTCACCGAGGACGACGCGGCCCAGGTGATTCCCGGTGCGCTCCCGCCCGAGGCGCGCTGGCCGGAGGAGGCCGAGCCCGCCCAGGAAACGCCCGTGGCGCCCACCTACCGCCGCGAGCCTGCGGGCGCGTGCTGCGCGCACACCTTCGACCCGGAGGCCCTGCACGACGAGTTGGACGCCCTGCGCGCGGAGAGGGCCCGCCTGCGCGAGGCCCTGGCACGCAGCGAAGGCCGTGCCGAAGGGCTCGCGCACGCCATCGCGCTGCTGGCCCCGGCCCTCGCTGTCCCCGCGCCCGTCCCCGGCC
>NZ_RAVY01000188.1:0-18809 GCF_003611625.1 Corallococcus sp. CA054B | reverse complement strand
GCGCGACTCGGTCTCCGCGCGCAGCCGGGCGTTCTCCGTCAGGGCCTGCGCCAGCTCCGAGCGGGTCTGCTCCAGCTGGATGCTGGCGTTGCGCTCCACCTCGGCGCGGGCCTTCACCAGGTCGTTCGAGCCCTTCTCGCCTTCCTTCTGCTCGAAGAGCTTCCGCTTGGTCTGCTTGAGCTGCTCCTTGACCTCCTGGAGCTGCGCGCGCTGCTCGTCCAGCTCCTTCTGCTTGCGCTGGACCTCCGATTCCGCCTTCGCGCGCGCCTTGCTCTCGGACTCCAGCTCGCCCCGGAACGACGGCGCGGAAGAGGAAGAAGAGAGCGAGGGACGGCCCGCGTTGGCACCAGCGCCGCTCT
Source organism: Corallococcus sp. CA054B (assembly GCF_003611625.1). Classification (NCBI taxonomy): domain Bacteria; kingdom Pseudomonadati; phylum Myxococcota; class Myxococcia; order Myxococcales; family Myxococcaceae; genus Corallococcus; species Corallococcus sp. CA054B. The sequence continues at coordinate 18,450 of NZ_RAVY01000188.1, read as the reverse complement.
TGTCTCCGAAGAGCAGCAGACCGAGCGTCACGGCGAACCCGATCGATACGAGGATGAGTGCAACCAGCAAGGGAACGACCTCCACAGAAAGATGCAAAAAGCGGGGCAGCCTACCGCTGGGACATGGCGCGTCAAGGCTTCACTGGCAGGCAACCCGGCGGGCCCCACCCGCCGCGCTGGCCGGGTCGTGGCATCCGCCTGCATTCCGGCTCCCCGTCAGCGCCGTCCTGGGGCACGCTCGCGTCCCATGGCGCACCTGGAGCTGAAGCCGAAGCGGGACGTGTCGAGCTTCCGCAAGCTCGCCATTGGCAGCTGGGCGACCGCGTATGACCCCACGGTCTACGGCACCCTGACGGTTCGCATGGACGCCGCGCTCGCCTGGCTGGACGCCTTCCACCAGCGCACCGGCGTGCGGCTCACCGCGACCCACCTGGTCCTCAAGGCCATGGGCGAAGCGCTGCGCCGCTGTCCGGACGCCAATGCGCTCCTGCGCTACCAGCGCATCTACCTGCGTCAGCGGATCACCGTGTGCGCGGTGCTCCCCGGCGCGGATCAGCGCGGCCTCACGCCCGTGCGCATCGAGGACGTGGACCAGAAGTCCGTGCACGCGCTGGCGCTGGAGGTGGAGTCCACCGCGGCGCGCGTGCGCGAGGGCCGTGACGCCCAGGTGGAGCAGGGCCGGAGCCTGCTCAAGCGCGTGCCGCACCTGCTCCTGCACCGCTTCACCGGGCTCGTGTCGTTCCTCACGTACACGTTGAACGTGGATCCGTCGTGGCTCGGCCTGCCCAGGGATCCGTTCGGTGCCGCGGTGGTGGTGGACGTGGGCGAGCTGGGGCTGGAGACGGCGTACCTGCCGCTGGCGCCGTTCACCCGCGTGCCCATCTTCCTCGCGCCCGGCGCGGTGCGCGAGGTGGCGGTGGTGGAGGAGGGGAGGGTGGTGCCCGGACACGTGATGAACATCAACGCGTCCTTCGACCACCGCTTCCTCGACGGCTACCACGCGGGCGTCATCGCCAGCACGCTGCGCGAGATGCTGGAGCATCCGGAGGAGGCCTTCGGTCCGCTCCCGGCTCCATCGGCGGAATAGCCCGCTGTCAGCGGGGCTCGCGCACCCGCCGCCGCCGTACCGTCTCCGCGCCGCCCAGCGACTCCAGCACGGCCGCGAGTACCCGGCGTGTCTCGTCAATCACCTGCGCTCCCTGCGCGCGGCGGAAGCGGGTCTCGAGCTCCTGACGTAGGGCCCGCGTCGTGTCGACGGCGGCATGTCCCCGCTCGGACAATCGGATCCGCCGGGTCCGCGCGTCGTCGGAAGGCGCAGCCTCCACGATGCCTAGCTTCCGCAGCTCCCCGCATTGTCTCCCAGCGCAACTACGACTGCTTCCAGCCCTTCTGACCGTGCCGTCAGCGCTGTCCGCTCCCACGCGCGAAGCGTCCGGGAGGCTGGCCCACGCGCTTGCTGAACGCCGCGGTGAAGGTGCTCGCCGAGCTGTAGCCCACGCGCTCGGCCACCTCCGTGATGGAGAGCTCCTGGCCGCGAAGCAGTCCCCTGGCAACGGCCATCCGCCAGTCCAGCAGGTACTCCATGGGGGGCAGGCCCACGGTGCGCGTGAAGCGCTCGAAGAACACCGAGCGCGAGAGCGCCGCGCTCTTCGCGAGCTGCGCCACGGTCCACGGACGCGTGAGGTGGCGGTGCATCTGCCGGATGGCGGGTGCGAGCCGCGCGTCCGCCAGTCCGCGCAGGAGCCCCGGAGGTGTGTCACCACCCGGCGTGGACCGCAGCGCTTCGATGAGCAGCAGCTCCACGAGCCGCGTCAGCACGAGCTCGCGCCCCGAGCGCAGTTCGCTCGTCTCGTCGCGGACGAGCTGGACCAGCGTGGAGAGCCGCTCCACGCCGCGCACGTGCACCAGGACCGGGAGCAACGACACCATCAGGGCCGCGTCAGGCGAGTCGAAGACGAAGTAACCCCCGAGCAGGCGCACGTCCGGGCGGCCACCACGCCGGCCATGACGCACCTCCCCGGTGGGGGAAGGGGCCACCTTGGGGTCGACACGTTCGGGCGTCACCGGCTCGAAGCCAGAAATGGTGAAGCCCGGCGTCGCCGGCAGCAGCACGAAATCGCCCCCCTCGAGCGTGAGGGCCGGCTGTCCGTCGACGGCGAGCCGGCAGCGCCCTTCGAGCACGGCACAGAAGCTGGGCTGACCGAAGTCCGAGTAGCGAACACCCCATGCGCCCGCTCCGCTGATGCCCTTCGAGAAGATGGCCCTGGGCTGAAGCAGCGCGATGACTTCCGAAAGAGGGTCGGTCATGTCCGGACGCTAGCAAAAGAAACACGGACTCTCCGTAGTGGAGCGTCCTGAATGCCGCCGGTACCTTCAGAACATCAACGCCGCGCGAATCGCGGCCAAAGGAGGCGGCATGAAGACGGTGCTCATCACGGGGTGCTCTTCGGGTTATGGACTGGAGACGGCACGCCACTTTCACGCGCAGGGCTGGAACGTGGTCGCCACCATGCGAACGCCGCGGGAGGGTGTCCTCCCTTCCTCGGACCGGCTGCGCGTGGTGCCGCTCGACGTGACGAAGCCGGAGAGCATCGCCGCCGCGCTGGAGGCGAGCGGCCCCATCGACGTGCTCGTCAACAACGCGGGCATCGGGCTCATGGGCGCCTTCGAGGCCACGCCGATGGCCACGGTGCGTGAGGTGTTCGAGACCAACGTCTTCGGCGTCATGGCGATGACGCAGGCAGTGCTGCCGCGGCTTCGCGCCCGCGGGTCGGGCGTCATCGTGAACGTGACCTCCAGCGCGACGCTGGCCCCCATGCCGCTGGTGGCCGTCTACACCGCGAGCAAGGTGGCCATCGAAGGGTTCACGGAGTCGCTCGCCTTCGAACTCGAGGACTTCCACCTGCGCGTGAAGCTCGTCGAGCCGGGCTATTGCCCCGACACCCGCTTCACGAGCAACGGCACGCCCCGGATGGAGGGGCTGTTCCCCGAAGCGTACGCGCCCTTCGCCCAGCGCATCTTCGCCTCGCTCGGACAGCCCTCCGCGGTGACGCGCGAGTCCGACGTGGCCGAGGCCATCTGGCGTGCCGCGAACGACACCTCGAAGACGCTCCGCTTCCCCGCCGGGCCAGACGCGGTGGCGCTGGCCCGGTCGGCGTGAACCGCGGGGAACCGCTCAGTACGCGTACTCCCAGCCGCCACGGCCGCGGGTGCGCTGGCCCATCCGCGCGCTCATCTCGCGCAGCCGGCGCACGCGCTCCGGGATGGGCGGGTGCGTGGAGAACAGCGACATCACTCCTCCGTGGTGCAGCGGGTTGACGATGAACAGGTGCGACGTCGCGGGGGCCCGGTCATACGGCATGGCCTCCGCGCCGCGCTCCATCTTCAGGAGCGCGCTCGCCAGCGCATCCGGGTCGCCGCACAGCTCCGCGCCCGTGGCGTCCGCGCCGTACTCGCGCGAGCGGCTCACCGCCAGTTGGAGCAGCGTGGCCGCGATGGGCGCCACCAGCAGCAGGCCCAGGTTGGACAGCGCCCCGGCCACGCCACCGTCCCTGTCGTCGTCGCCGCGGCTGAGCATGCTGCCGCCGAACCAGAAGAGCATCTGCGCCGCGTAGCTGATGATGCCCGCGAGCGTCGCCGCCACCGTGCCGATGAGCGTGTCCCGGTTGCGCACGTGGCCAATCTCGTGCGCCAGCACGCCCTCCAGTTCACGCCGGTCCAGGATGTCCACGATGCCCGCCGTCACCGCGACGGCCGCGTGGCTCGGGTTGCGGCCCGTGGCGAACGCGTTCGGCTGCGCGGTGGGCAGGATGTAGACCTTCGGCTTCGGCATGCCCGCTCTCGCGGCCAGCCGCTCCACCATCTCGTGCAGCCAGGGCGCCTGCTCGTAGGACAGCGGCTGCGCGCCGTGGATGGCCAGCGCGATGCGGTCGCTGAACCAGTACGAGCCGAAGTTCATCACCACCGCGAAGAGGCCCGCCATCATCAGCCCCTGCGCGCCGCCCAGCCGCTGGCCGATGACGAGCACCAGGCCCGTCAAGCCCGCCAGCAGCACGGTCGTCTTCAATGCATTGCCCAGCCGGTGCCACCCGCCGCCCTTGAGCGCCGGGGCGGCCGGTCCTCGGGTTGTCATGTGGGGGTCACGCCGCGCCATGTTCCTCGTTCCGTGCCTTTCGCCCCGCCATGGGGGCCACACGAAACGTAAGCAGGAGCAAGGGGGCGTCAACGTAACGGGTCCAGGCTACCCCGGAGGCCCATGGCCCCGGCTGCCGCCCGTCCCAAAGGTAGTGCCGGCCTTAAAGATAGAAACGATCCGCCACGCCCGCCGTACGCTGAAGGATGGCGCTCCACCCGAGCCAGACGTCAATGCCACTGTCGCCCGCCTTCGACTCGCTCCCCAGGGCACCGAGCGAGCCCGTGCAGCCCGCCACCGTGCCCAGCCCGGACTCGCGCACGTGCTCGAGCAGCGCACGCACGGTGGGCATGCCGCGCGCCTCGAAGCGGTCCGCCACGTCCTCGCGGCCGGCGAAGTCCGGTTCGTCCAACCTGTCCAGGAGGAAGCGCTCCAGGGCCCACCAGAACAGGTACACCTCCACACGTCGTCCGGCCGCTGTCGCCGCCGCCGCGATGGAGAGCCCCTGGTGCACCCGGTCGTATTCGCCACTGTGCAGGAAGACGACGACCCTGTTGTCCGGCGTGCTCACGCGGTCGCTCATACCGTCCAGAAGCCAGCGCGTCCATCCACACCCGGGGGGCGACCGGTGGGGCCCTTTGGCTTGCACCTCGGCCCTGGCGCTTGGTAGGAACCTAACGACCTTCCAGGCTTACAGGTTTTTTGCAGCGACAGCGCGGGTGGCTTTCAGCGACATGGGCGACGAGACGACAGCCAGGCGGAAGGATGCCCACCTCGATCTGTGCGCGACCGGCGAGGTGGAACCGGCACAGAACTCCACACTGCTGGAGCACGTGCACCTCATCCACTGCGCCATGCCGGAGATGGCGGTGGAGGACGTGGACCTGTCCACGCCGTTTTTGGGCAAGCGCCTCCAGGCGCCGCTGCTCGTGACCGGGATGACGGGGGGCACGGACCGCGCGGGCGCGGTGAACCGGGACCTGGCGCTGCTCGCGGAGCGGCACGGCCTGGCCTTCGGCGTGGGCAGCCAGCGCGCCATGGCGGAACACCCCTCGCGCGCGGCGTCGTACGCGGTGCGCGACGTGGCGCCCACGGTGGCGCTCCTGGGCAACATCGGGCTGTACCAGGCCATTGGCCTGGGCGTGGACGGCGTGCGGCGGTTGATGGACGCCATTGGCGCGGACGGCATGGCGCTGCACCTCAACGCGGGCCAGGAGCTGACGCAGCCGGAAGGCGACCGCGACTTCCGCGGCGGCTACCGCGTGGTGGAGGAGCTGGCGCGCGCGATGGGCGACCGGCTGATGGTGAAGGAGACCGGGTGCGGCATTGGTCCGGACGTGGCGCGGCGCCTGGTGGAGCTGGGCGTGCGCAACGTGGACGTCTCCGGGCTGGGCGGCACGTCGTGGGTGCGCGTGGAGCAGCTTCGCGCGTCGGGCTCGCAGGCGCAGGTGGGTGAGGAGTTCAGCGGCTGGGGCATCCCCACCGCGGCGGCCATCGCCAGCGTGCGCAAGGCGGTGGGGCCGGAGGTCCGGCTCGTGGCCAGTGGCGGGGTGCGCGGCGGGCTGGAGTCCGCGAAGGTGCTCGCGCTGGGCGCGGACCTGGCGGGCATGGCGCTGCCGCTGTTCCGGGCCCAGCAGCAGGGTGGGCTGCTGGCCGCGGAGGAAGCGCTCAAGGTCATCCTCACGGGCCTGCGCCAGGCGCTGGTGCTGACGGGCAGCCGCACCGTCGCCCAGCTGCGGCAGCGGCCTCGCGTGGTGACCGGCGCGTTGAAGGATTGGTTGGCGGCGTTGTGATGCAGGGTGGATCCCAGGTTGGGAAGGAAGAACATGTCTGACACCGTGACGTCCCGGCTCGCCGGATTCCACAAGCTGCCCCTGGAGGAACGCCTGGCGCGCATTGGCCAGATGTTCCGGTTGACCGAGGCGGAGTTGGATCAGCTGCGCGGCGAGAGCGGCCTGGACCTGTCCATCGCCAACCAGATGATCGAAAACGCGGTGGGCACGTTCTCCCTGCCGCTGGGCCTGGGCCTGAACCTCAACGTCAACGGGCGCGACTACCTGGTGCCCATGGCGGTGGAGGAGCCCTCCGTCGTGGCGGCGGTGTCGTTCGCGTCGAAGATCGTCCGCGAGTCGGGCGGCTTCTACGCGGAGGCCGACGAGTCGATGATGATCGGCCAGGTGCAGGTCTCCAACTATGGAGACCCCGGCCGCGCGTCCGAGAAGATCCTGGATGCGAAGGATGAGATCCTCGCCCTGGCGAACAGCTTCCACCCGGCCATGGTGGCCCGCGGCGGTGGCGCGAAGGACGTGGAGGTGCGCCTGCTGCCCGCGCCGGAGGGGCCGCGCGGCGAGCCGTTGCTCATCGTCCACCTGCTCATCGACGCGCAGGAGGCGATGGGGGCGAACCTCATCAACACCATGGCGGAGGGCGTGGCGCCGCTCATCGAGCAGCTGACCGGCGGACGCGTGTACCTGCGCATCCTGTCGAACCTGGCGGACAAGCGGCTCGCGCGCGCCACGTGCCGCATCCCGCTGCCGCTCCTGGCGGACTTCGGCCTGCCGGGCGAGGTCATCGCCGAGGGCATCGCGCAGGCGAGCCGCTTCGCGGAAGCCGACCCGTACCGCGCCGCCACGCACAACAAGGGCGTGATGAACGGCATCGACGCGGTGGCCATCGCCACGGGGCAGGACTGGCGCTCCATCGAGGCCGGTGCCCACGCGTTCGCGTGCCGCAAGGGCCAGTACCGTCCGCTGTCCACCTGGTACCTGGAAGAGGGCCACCTGGTGGGCCGCATCGAGCTGCCGCTGGCGCTGGGCCTGGTGGGCGGTCCCATCAAGATCCACCCGGGCGCGCAGGTGGCGCTCAAGCTGATGCGCGCCACCAGCGTGCGCGAGCTGTCCATGGTGTTCGCGGCGGTGGGCCTGGCGCAGAACTTCGCGGCGCTCCGCGCCCTGGGCTCCGTGGGCATCCAGAAGGGCCACATGGCCATGCACGCGCGCAGCGTCGCCGTCACGGCGGGCGCGCGCGGTGGGGACGTGGAGAAGGTGGCCAACCTGCTGGTGAAGGCCGGGCACGTGAAGGTGGAGAAGGCGCGGGAAATCCTCGCGAACCTGCCGCCGGAGCCGCCCGCCGTCGCCACCCTCACCAACGGCTGACGTCCGCCCCCGGGCGCTCCCCTGACACAGGGAGCGCTTGACGGGGCAGGGTGGTGCGCGGAATGAAGGCGCCCGCCCCCTTCGCGTGCCTGGTGCCATGACTTCCGCAATGAATCCCCTGGTCGCCTTCGGTGCCGGCAAGGTCATCCTGCTGGGCGAGCACAGCGTGGTGTACGGCTACCCGGCCATCGCCGGTCCCCTGAGCATCGGCGTGGTGGCGCGCGGTGGGCCTTCGCGCTCGTGCGTGCTGGACGTGCCGGTGACGGCGGACGCGGCGCAGAAGCGGATGATGCGCAAGGCCTTCGCGCGGGCGGCGAAGCTCGTGGGCGAGCCGAAGGTGAGGGTGACGCTGGAGCCGCAGCTGCCCCTGTCCGCGGGGCTGGGCAGCTCCGCGGCGCTGGCGGTGGCCACGTCGCGCGTGCTGCTTCAGGCGGCGGGGCAGGAGCCCACGGCGAAGGCGACGGCGCGGCTGGCGTGGGAGATGGAGCAGGAGTTCCACGGCACGCCGTCCGGCGTGGACCACACCACCAGCGCGGAGGAGAAGCTCATCCTCTACCGGCGGGTGCAGGCGCCGGCGGGTGTCACGGGCCGCGCGCGCGAACTGAAGAGCCCGCGGCCCGTGTCCGTGGTGGTGGCGCTGGCGGGCGCGCGCAGTCCCACGAAGCTGACGGTGGGGGCGCTGCGCGAGCGGCAGGCGCGGTGGCCGGAGCGCTACAAGCGGCTCTTCGGCCAGGTGGGAAGGCTCGTCACCGAGGCGGCGAAGACGGTGGAGGCGGGCGACCTGGAGGGACTGGGGGACGCGATGAACGTCAACCAGGGCCTCCTGAACGCGCTGGGGCTGTCGTCACCAGCGCTGGAGGACATGGTGTTCCGGCTGCGCTCTCTGGGCGCGCTGGGGGCCAAATTCACGGGGGCAGGAGGTGACGGTGGCGCGGTCATCGGCCTCTTCCCAGAACCGGAGCCCGTGGTCGCGCGGTTGACGCGCGACGGCTTGCGCTGCTTCGCGAGTCAGCTCGCGGGGCCTCGGGTCCAGGGAGACATTCCATGAAGGCAACGGTCCGGGCGCATCCCAACATCGCGCTCGTGAAGTACTGGGGAAAACGCGACGAGGCGCTCATCCTCCCGCACCAGTCCAGCCTGTCGCTGACGCTGGCCCCCATCCACGTGACGACGACGGTGGAGTTCGGCGCGCCGTCGGACTCGGTGGAACTGCACGGCCACGTGGCCAGGGGCAGCGAGCGCGACCGCGTGCTGCGTCTCTTGGACGCGGTGCGAGTGCAGGCGGGGCGCGACCTGGGCCCCGCGAAGGTGGTGTCGCGCGGGGACTTCCCCATGGCGGCGGGCCTGGCCAGCAGCGCGGCGGGCTTCGCGGCGCTGGCGGTGGCGGGGCGCGCGGCGGCGGGGCTGCCCCAGGACACGCGGGCGTCCAGCATCCTGGCGCGGCGGGGCAGCGGCTCCGCGTGCCGCAGCGTGCAGGGCGGCTTCTGCGAGTGGATGCGCGGTGAGCGCGAGGACGGCGAGGACAGCTACGCCGTGCAGCGCTTCGACGCGGGCCACTGGGCGGACCTGCGCATGGTGGTGGCCATCCTCGACCGCGGCGAGAAAGAGGTGAAGTCGCGGGACGGGATGAAGAACACGGTGGAGACGAGCCCCTACTATCCGGCGTGGGTGAAGGACGCGGAGGCGGAGGTCCCTCGCGCCCGGGAGCTCATCGCGAAGAAGGACCTGGAGGCGCTGGGCGAGCTGTGCGAGCGCAACGCGTGGCGCATGCACTCCACCTCGCTCGCGGCGGATCCGCCGCTCTGCTACCTGAACTCGGCGACGCTGGGGCTCATCCAGCACCTGCGCGAGCAGCGAAAGAAGGGCGTGCCGGTGTGGTTCACGCTCGACGCGGGGCCGAACCCGGTGCTGCTGACCGACGCGGCCCACGAGGTCGCGGCGGAGGCCCTGGCCCGCGCCTGCGGAGCCGTGGACGTGGTGCGCTGCGTGCCCGGCGGTGACGCGACGCTGCTCACCGAGCACCTGTTCTGATGGACCGAGCGCTCTCCGCCCCGGGCAAGCTGTTCATCTCCGGCGAGTACGCCGTGCTGTGGGGCGGCGTGTCGCGCCTCGCGGCCGTGGCGCCACGCACGGCCGCCTATGTGCGCAGGCGCCAGGACTCGCGCGTGCACATCTGCCTGGAGGAGGGGACGCTCCAGGGCCTCACCACGCCCCGGGGCGTGAAGTGGGACCGGGAAGTGCCCGCCGGCTTCTCCTTCGTCGCCCGCACGCTGGATGAAGCCCTGCGCGCGCATGGCCGCGCGAGCGTGGGCTTCGACGTGGCGGTGGCTCCGGGCGCGCTCGGCCCGGGAGGCCACAAGCTGGGCATCGGCGGCAGCGCGTCCGCGACGGTGCTCGCCGCGGAGGCCGCGCGCTTCGTGCTGGAGGAGAAGTTCGACGTCCTCAAGCTCGCGCTCACCGCGCACACGCTGGGGCAGGGCGGCAAGGGCAGCGGCGGCGACGTGGCCACGAGCTTCGCCGGCGGTGCCGTGCGCTACCGGCGCTACGACATCACCGCGCTCGCGGACGCCGCCAACACCGGCCGCTTCAACGCCGCGCTCGCCGAGTCCCCGCCGGTGGACCTCTGGCGCATGCCCGTGCCGCGCGTGTCCATGCTCTACGCCTTCACCGGTGAGAGCGCGTCCACGAAGCTCCTCATCGGCCAGGTGGAGGCGCGCCTCGCGGAGGCGGGCCGCAAGGCCTTCGTGGAGCGCTCGGACGCGCTGGGGCATGCGATTGAGAACGGCCTGGGCGGCGGTGACTTCCGTGCCTTCGCCGAAGCCGTGAAGGCCCAGCACGCGCTGCTCCTGGAGCTGGGCCCGCTGGAGACCGAAGGCATGCGCCGCGTGCTGGCCATCGCCGCCTCCTACCACTGCGCGGGCAAGCTCTCCGGCGCGGGCGGCGGTGACGGCTGCATCCTCTTCGCCCCGGACGCCCAGGCGCGCGAAGCGCTGCGAGAGGGCCTGGAGTCGCGCGGCTTCCTCACGCTGACGCTGGATGTGGAGCAGGGCGTGCGCGGCGAGGCGCAGGTGGATGCGCGGCTTCGCGGCTGGGTGGACGCGCTCACGTGAAATTCCGCGCGGCGCGCGCCCGGGCCCGCCGTTAGAACATGTGACCGAACGTGATGTAGAAGCGCTGACGGCCCGTCTCGGTGGAGCGCGCGTAGTCCATGCGCACCACGGCCGCGCGGCGCGAGAAGCGCAGGCCGCCGCCGATGCCCGGGTGCCACTCATGCCACTTGCCGTCCGTCACGCCCGGATGCCACACGCGGCCCAGGTCCAGGAACACCACCGCGCCCAGCGCCAGCGGCTGCCCGAAGAAGGACATCCGCGCCGCCTGGAAGCGCAGCTCGGAGTTGCTGAACGCCTTCACGTTGCCCGCGAACCGGTTGCGCTCGATGCCGCGCACGCTGCTCATGCCGCCAATGCCCTCGGACACGTTGACGCCGCCCGTGGTCATCCACTCGAAGAACGGCACCTCCCCGAAGAGCATGTCCAGCGTGAGCCGCTGCGCGAAGATGAGCCGCGGGGTGATGCGGATGTAGCGGCGCTCGCTCAGCGTCACGCCCGCGTACTGGTAGCGGCTGAAGGTGGCCAGGCCCGACACGCGCAGCGCGATCTCCTCCACGCCGCCGGTCGTGGGGTCGGACTCGTCGTCGCGCGTGTCCCAGAGCGCGCCCGCGAGCAGCTGCCCGCTGGGCCCGCCCTCGATGCCGATGGGCTTCTCCTGCGCCAGGATGGACGTCGCGTAGGGTGACACGCTCGTGTAGCGCCAGCCGTAGCCCACGTACGACTGGAACGGGTGCTTCTCACCGAAGGGCCGCCCGCGCAGGCGCACCCAGAGGCCCGGCGAGCCCTTGTCGTAGTTGTAGCGCTCGTTGTCCACGTCACCCCGGAAGTCCGGGGCGGACAGGTTGCCCGCGCCGAAGAAGGGGCTGCTCTTCTCCTGGCGGTACTCCAGCCGTCCCTCCAAACGCAGGGGCCCCAGCAACTGCGGCCCGTCGTAACGGAGGTAATGATTCATGGCGCCGCGCGCGGTGAAGAACACCTGCGCGGACAGGGCATGCGCGTAGGGCGTCTTGCTGCCGTCGCCATAGAGGTACATGCCGCCGACAGCGCCGTAGCCGAAGCCCTGATCCGAGCTGAAGGACACGAGCGGCAGCGCGATGCCGTCCATCGTCGGCGTCCGCTTCACGGGCGCGACGCCGGGCGCAGTGCGGCCTGCCGCCACGGCGCTCAGCGACAGCAGCATGAAGAAGAGGAAGACGGCTGGAGCCAGCATCGAAACCCCGTGAAGCCCCGAGGGGGCGCATCGATTCCAGCCCGGGACAGGTGGCTCATCCGCCCGCCTGCTCTCCAAGAGAGCAGCACGGCCCCGGAAGCTCCTGTCCCCCTGAATGCCCATTTTGCCTTGGGGGATGGGGGAGCCGTCAACGTGCGCGAAAGTCTCAACGAGCTCGTCAGCGAGAATTCACGAAACTGGGCGAATACCCTCGTCCGGAGGATTGGTTCGAAAGTTCCGCCCGTGGCGGCGCGTCGGCCTCGGAACGCTCTGCTCGTCCACCTGGACGGTGTGCCCAAGGCGCTCCTCGACGAGGCCATCGTCACAGGGCGCATGCCCTTTGTTTCACAGCTGGTCCGCTCTGGCGCGTATCACCTGGAGAACGCATTCTGGGGAGCGCCCACGTCCACGCCGTTCTTCCAGGCGGGGCTGCTCTACGGGCTGCAACACCCGAACCTGCCGGGCTACAGCTGGTACGACCGGGCGCTCGGCCGCAAGGTGCAGATGAACAGCCCGGGCGACGCGATGGCCATCGACGCGCGCCTGCGAGGCCACGGCCGTACGAGCCTCCTGGATCACGGCGGCCACACGTACTTCTCGCTCTTCCACGCGGGCGCCATGAACCGCATGTGCATGAGCACGCTGTCGAGCTTCAAGCTGATGGCGCGCTCGTTCGCGTACGAGATTGAGGGCCTGGGGTCGGCGCGCACGAAGAGCGCGTGGAACTTCCTGCGTTCCTTCGGCATGGAGTCCTGGCAGGCCATGCGCGAGGTGCGCCAGTGGGCGCGCGCCGTCAACGACTGGCGCCACGAGCAGGGCTTCCTCGTGAGCCGCATCCTCCTCCAGCGGTTGGGCTGGAGCTTCGCGTACACCAAGTCCCTGGTGGACATGGTGCGCGGCGTGCCGCTCATCTACCTGGTCTACGGCAACTACGATGAGGTGGCCCACCGCCGAGGCCCGCGCTCGGAGCTGGCGATGCAGGAGCTGCACCGGGTGGACGCGTCGCTGGCGGAGCTGTTCGCCGTGGCCCGCGCCGCGCCGGAGCCCTACGACGTCATCCTCCTGTCGGACCACGGCCACGTGGACAGCCTGCCGCTGGAGCAGCGCCAGGGCCGCCGTCTGGAGGCCGTCCTCTTCGAGGGCGAGGTGCCTCCGCTGAAGGACGACGTGCGCCGCGGCCTGCTGGATGGGCGCCAGCCTCCGGCGCCCGACACCGCCGCGCGCGAGCCCTTCATCCCGGTGGTGGTGGAGGCCGGCAACTTCGCCCACATCTACCTGAGCGGCCGTCCCGCGCCGCTGGAGGCGCGCGAGCTGCTGGCGCGGCACCCGGAGGTGCTGGCGCGGGCCACGAACAACCCGGACATCGGCATGGTGGCGATGCGCCGGGGCGCGGAGGCGGTGGTGGTGATGGGCGGGGGCGTCTACGGCCCGGAGAACCTGGACCGCGCGCCGCTCACCACCGAGTACAGCAAGCGCGCCGTGGCGGACTTCCTCCACGGGCTGCCGCGCATGGACACCGCGGGGGACCTGGTCCTCTTCGGTGAAGCCGTCCAGAAGGGCGGCACGGTGGGCTTCGCGTGGGAGTTCGGCTCGCACGGCGGCCTGACGCGCGTGGAGTCCGACAGCCTGGTGATGTGGCCCGCGAACGGCCCGGTGGACCTGTCCGGCCTGAGCCACTGCGCGCGGCTGCACGAGCGCCTGGCGGAGGCCTACCTGGACACCGGCTCACCGCGGATTCTCCATTGAAACCGAGGAAGGGGAGGACCATGCGGCTTCCCAACGCCGGTGGACGCACGTGGCTCAAGGTGCTGGGCGGGGTGGTGGGGCTCGTCCTGTCCCTGCTGCTGCTCTCCACCGCGTTCTTCAAGTGGAACCTGAGCGGATCCGGGGACCTGCTGACGCCGCGCTTCCCCCTGGACAAGTTCGTCCGCGACCTGCCGGGCCACCTGGTGTGGCTGGTGCCGTTCATGCTGCTGCAGGCGTCGCTGGTGCCGCTGCGGGCGGTGCAGTGGCAGGCCACGCTGCGCAGGCCCATCCCGTTCAAGGACCGCTTCCAGCTGGTGGGCATTGGCGTGTTCGTCCACAACGCGCTGCCGGGGAAGCTGGGCGAGGTGACGCGCTCCTTCCTCCTGTCGCGCACGCACAACATCCCCTTCATCCGGAGCCTGGGCTCCGTGGGCGTGTGCAAGCTGATGGAGTTCGCCTGCCTGATGCTGCTGGTGGCCCTGTCCTTCCTGGGCCCCTTCGGCGAGACCATGGCCCACTTCCGGACGGAGCTGCACGTGGCGCTGTCGCTGTGCATCGGCCTCGTCGCCCTGGTGGTGCTGCTGGCCCACTGGGCGGCGCCCCTGGGCCGCTGGCTGCACCAGCGTCACACCATGCCCCGCGTGGACAGCTTCCTGAACCACGTGGGCGAGGGCCTGGGCACCGCGCGCTCCTTCAATGGCATGGCGAAGGTGTTCTTCTTCTCCGTCTTCCCGGTGTTCGCCTCCGCGCTGGCGTACGGCCTGGCGCTGCATGGCGTCCACATCCCCGGGGGCCTCTTCGCGGGCGCCGTGGTGCTGGGCGCCATCTCCCTGGGGCAGTCGCTGCCGGGCGTCCCGGCGGGCATGGGCATCTACTACTTCGTCACCAGCTGGGCGGCGCGCGCGCTGGGCTCCAACCCGGAGGACGCGGCGGCCTTCGCCACGCTCACCCACCTGGGCACCGTCATCAGCCAGGTGGCCGTGGGTGCCTGGTGCGTGCACCGCTCCAAGCTGCGGATCCGCGACCTGCGCAAGGGCGGCCGGCTGGCCAACGCCGCCGCGCACCACGTGGCACACGAAGCCGTGGAGCCCGCGCCGCCCTGAGCGGGAAAAACAAAAAGGGCCCCGACTTGTGGTCGGGGCCCTTCTTTACCGCAGTGCCCAGGAGAGGACTCGAACCTCCATGCCCTTGCAGGCGCTAGACCCTGAATCTAGTGTGTCTACCAATTCCACCACCTGGGCAGGTGGCTCGCGGTGCCTCGCGGCGCCGTGATGGGCGAGACGTATAGAGAACCTCCCCCGCCCGGTCAACACCCTTTTTTCCGCCTACTTCTTCAGCGGCCAGCGGCCCTCGGACTCGAGCTTCCGGCGGATGGCCGGGTTCTCATCCATGAAGGCGACCAGGGACTCCTCGGTGATCTCCACCGTGACGTCCTCGCCGCCGACCTCCGTCTGGCAGGACAGGCGGGAGTACGGCCGGACGTCGAAGCCCATGTCCAGGCGGTCCATCTCGTCGTCCCGCTGCTCGCTCAGCGAGTCCAGGCCCTTGCGGACCCAGACATGGCAGGTGGAGCACCCGCACACGCCGCCACAGCTGTGGCCCACCTGGGCCTCGCCCTTCTCGGCGGCGTCCAGCAGGGTGGTGCCCGGGGGCACGTCCACGGCGACCTCGGCCAGGGGGCTCTTGAAGGTGACCTTGGGCACGGCTCAGTACTCCTCCACGGAATGGCCGGACACCACCTGGGTGATGGCGCGGTTCATGACCCGTTCAATGAACGCCCGGGACGCCTCGTCCAGCGCGTGCAGGGCCTCCTTCACGGCCAGGTAGTCCTTGCCCTGCGCCGCTTCGCGCACGCGGGCCATGGCGGCCTGGATGGCCTCCGGCTCGCCGGCCTGGAGCAGCCCAGCGTTCTCGCGCAGCTGGCGGTCGGCCTCGGAGAGGACGCGCTCGGCCTCCACCTGCTGCTCGCGCAGCTGGCGGGCCTGGATGTCGTCCTCCGCGAAGTCGATGGAGTCGAGGAGCATCTTTTCAATCTCCTCCTCCGACAGGCCGTGGCTGGGCTTCACGGTGATGGCCTGCGCCACGCCGGTGCTCTGCTCCTTGGCGGTAACGGACAGGATGCCGTCCGCGTCCACCTGGAAGCGCACCTCCACGCGGGCCATGCCGGCCGCCATGGAGGGGATGCCGGAGAGGGTGAAGCGCGCGAGGCTGCGGTTGTCCTGCACCAGCTCGCGCTCGCCCTGCACCACGTGCACGTCCAGGCCCGTCTGGCCGTCCTTGAACGTGGTGAACACCTGCGCCGCCGCCGTGGGGATGGTGGAGTTGCGCGGAATGAGCTTCTCCGTGATGCCGCCCATCGTCTCCAGGCCCAGCGACAGGGGGATGACGTCCAGCAGCAGCACCTCGTCCTGGCGGTCGCCGTCGGTGAGGAGGCTCGCCTGGACCGCGGCGCCCAGCGCCACGACCTGATCCGGATCGATATCGCCCAGGGGCTCGCGGCCGAACAGCTCCGCCACGAAGCGGCGCACCGCGGGCACTCGCGTGGAGCCGCCCACCAGGATGACGCCGTCCACCTCGCCCGCCGCCACGCCCGCGTCCTTCAGGGCCCGCCGGCACACCGCGCCCGTCTTCGCCACGAGCGGCTGGATCCACGCCTCGAAGTCCGCGCGGGACACCGGCTGGGAGTGGCCCTCCACGCTGAGAACGACTTCCGCCGCGTCGGTGAGCGCTTCCTTCGCCTTGCGAGCGGCGACCATCAGCTCCGCCACCTGCGCGGGAGTGGGGGTCTGGACGCCCCGCTTCTGGAGCACGTGCTGCGCGATGGCGCGGTCGAAGTCGTCGCCGCCCAGCGCGGAGTCACCGCCGGTGGACTTCACCTCGAAGACGCCGTCCTCCAGCTTGAGGATGGAGATGTCGAACGTGCCGCCGCCCAGGTCGTAGACGGCGAACATCCCCTGGCTGCCCTTGTCCAGGCCGTACGCCAGCGCGGCGGCGGTGGGCTCGTTGAGCAGGCGCAGGACTTCCAGTCCCGCGAGCTTCCCCGCGTCGCGGGTGGCCTGTCGCTGGGCGTCGTCGAAGTAGGCAGGCACGGTGATGACGGCCTGCTCCACCTTGCCGGAGAAGTGCGCCTCCGCGCGGCGCTTCAGGGAGCGGAGAATCTCACCGGACACCTCGATGGGCGTCACCGGCTGGCCACCGGCCACGTTGAAGCGGACCACGTTGGCGCCGGGGGCGAAGTCGTAGTGGCCCAGCTTGCGCGTCTCCGGGTCGTCCGGGCTGCGGCCCATGAAGCGCTTCACCGACACGATGGTGTCCGTGGGGGCCTCGGCCGCGAGCTTCCGAGCGCGAACGCCCACCACCACGCCGCCGTCCCTGCCGTAGTGCACGACCGACGGGAGCAAGAGCGAGTCGCCCTCGTCCACCGGAACGCACCGGGGCTTGCCCTGGGACACGGACGCCACCAGCGAGTGGGTGGTGCCCAGGTCGATGCCCACCACGTGGCCCTTCGGCTTGAGCGGGTCGTGGATCTGCAGATAGCCGTTGTTGCTCACGCGAGCACCTCCTCCTCGAACGCGTCCACCTGCTCGAGGAAGCGCGTGAAGTAGCGCACCCGCCCCAGCGCGTGCGATGCCTTTCTCACCCCGTCCGGAGAATCCCCTGCGCCCTCCAGCGTGCCGAGCGACGCCACGGCCTCCTGGAGCGCCGCCGCCTTGCGGCCCGCCACGTCCTTCGCCATGGCCTGGGCCCCGGGCAGGTCCTTCGCCGCGATGGCTTCATCCAACGCCTCGCGCAGCTCCATGACCTCCTCCAGGAACTCCAGGGGCATGTCCTTCTGGGCGCCCGCGTCCTCGCGGTCCAGGTCCACACCGTGGAGCTTGAGCAGGTAGAAGGCGCGGCGCACCGGGTCCTTCAGCGTCTTGAAGGCCTCGTTGAGGGCGGTGGTGCTCTCCACGGCGGCCAGGCGCGCCTTCGCGTCACCGGGGCCGACGCGGTCCGGGTGCAGCTGGAGCGACAGCTCCCGGTACTGCTTCTCCAGGGCCGGCACGTCCACGGCGTGGGAGCGGGGCAGCCCGAACACGTCGAAGTGGGTCCTCACGGTGCGCACATCCTCACGGGGGAAACGAAAAAGGGGCCCGGCACCGGGCCGGACCCCTGCTGCCCGCTCCCTGACCGACGGGGCGGGCGGGAAGGCCGCTGCAAGCTTCAGATGGAGAAGCTCTCTCCACAGCCGCAGGCGGCCTTGACGTTGGGATTGTTCAGCTTGAAGCCGGACGCCATCAGCGTCTGCTCGAACACCAGCTCCGTGCCGATGAGGTACAGGTAGCTCTTCGGATCCACGAAGACGCGGACGCCGTCGCGCTCGAACACCTTGTCGCGCTCGCGGGACTTCTCCGACCACTCCATGGAGTACTGGAGGCCGGAGCACCCGCCGCCCTTCACGGCGATGCGCAGGCCGGCGTCCGGCGTCTGCCGTTCCGCCAGCAACTGCTTGAGGCGCGCCACCGCGCTGTCCGCCAGGCCAATGCCCTTGGGGGCCGGCTTGGGGGGCGTCTGAGGGGCCTGGGTCGTCTGGGCCTGCTCGTTCATGGGGTCGTCCTCAATCCTGGAAGAGGTGCCGTGCGGGGCTTCAGGCCTGCCGCGACGCGCGCTTCTTCTTGAAGTCTTCGATGGCCGCCTTGATGGCGTCCTCGGCCAGCACGGAGCAGTGGATCTTCACCGGGGGCAGCGCCAGCTCCCGGGCCACGTCCTTGTTGGAGATGGTCATGGCCTGATCCACCGTCTTGCCCTTCACCCACTCGGTGACGAGCGAGCTGGACGCGATGGCGGAGCCGCAGCCGAAGGTCTTGAACCGCGCGTCCTCAATCACGCCCGAGTCGCTGATCTTCAGCTGGAGGCGCATCACGTCGCCGCAAGCGGGGGCGCCCACGAGGCCGGTGCCGACGTTCGGGTCGTTCTTGTCGAGCGTCCCCACGTTGCGGGGGTTCTCGTAGTGCTCGATGACCTTCTCGCTGTAAGCCATGCGTCTAACGCTCCTTCATCCAACGCTTGAACTGATGCGCCATCCGGGCAACCGATGCGCGGCCGGGCGGGCGGGGG
>NZ_RAVY01000187.1:0-18860 GCF_003611625.1 Corallococcus sp. CA054B | reverse complement strand
GGGGGTGACAGGCGGAAAGCGACAGCAGGAGCAGCAGGGCGGCGTGGCGCATGGGCAAGGGGAAACTCTACCTTGCACGGGGAAACGCGCGACGCGTAGATTGCCGCGCGCTCATGGCCCGGGAAAAGGACAACATCGCTCTGTCCGACGAGCACAACACCCGCGGCATCGAGCTGGCGGACCGGGGCTGGCTCGACGAGGCCATCAAGGAGTTCAAGAAGGCCATCGACCTGGACCCCACGTCGGCGCACGCGCACGACAACCTGGCCACGGTCTACGCGGAGAAGAAGCAGTTCCGCGAGGCGCTGGGCGAGTACCTCACCGCGCTCAAGCTGGAGCCGGAGAGCGCCACCGCGCACTACAACCTGGCCTGCTTCCTCTCCACCCACGCCAGCGAGATGGCCGTGGAGGAGTACAAGGAAGCCATCGAGCTGGATCCGGAGTACCCGGACGCCCACCTCAACCTGGGGCTCACCTACGCGGACCAGGGGCGGGTGGAGGAGGCGATGCGGGAGCTGCAGTCCGCCATCGAGCTGGACCCGCAGGACGCCTTCCCCCGGCACGAGCTGGCGGCGCTGATGATGGATGAGGGGGACTACCGCTCCTCCATCACCCAGCTGAAGGAAGTGGTGCGGCTGGAGCCGGACAACTTCGAGGCGCAGCTGGACCTGGGCATCTGCTACGCCCAGAAGGGCTTCTACGCGGAAGCGGAGCGCGCCTATGAGCGCGCCCGGGCGCTCAACGCGGAAGACCTCCTGCTCAACTACAACCTGGCGGCGCTGTACGCGCTGTGGGGCCGTCCGAAGGACGCCGTCCAGTACCTGCAGAAGGCGCTGGCGGCGGACCGGCAGAAGGTCCTGGGGTGGCTGTCCGCGGACCCCATGTTCGACGTGCTCAAGGGCGATCCGGACTTCGAAGCCCTCTTCTGAGGGAATCACACATGGAATGGGTTTTCCTGGGGCTGGCGCTGCTGCTGGTCGTCGCGAACGGCTTCTTCGTGGCGACGGAGTTCGCCATCGTGAAGATCCGCGCCACGCGCCTGCAGTCCCTGGTGGACGAGGGCACGCCCGGCGCGGCCACGGCCCTGAAGATGGTGAGCGAGCTGGACGCGTACCTGTCCGCCACGCAGTTCGGCATCACGCTCGCGTCGCTGGGCCTGGGCTGGCTGGGTGAGCCCGCGTTCGAACACCTGCTGCACCCGGTGGTGGAGAAGGTGCTGCCGGAGGCGATGGCGGCGAAGTACGGCTCCACGGCCGCGGGCATCATCGGCTTCAGCATCATCACGTTCCTGCACATCGTGATGGGGGAGCTGGCGCCCAAGAGCGTCGCCATCCAGCGCGCGGAGCAGACGACGCTCGCGGTGGCGCTGCCCATGCGCGCGTTCTACTTCCTCTTCTACCCGGCCATCCGGCTGCTCAACTGGCTGGCGGGGCTGGTGCTCAAGGCCTTTGGCCTGCACTCCGCCAGCGAGACGCACGAGGCCACCAACGAGGACGAGCTGCGCGTCATCCTGCACAGCTCCGCGCAGGCCGGCGCCATCACCACGGCGCGCGCGGAGCTGTTGGAGCGCGCGCTGGAGATGGCGCAGAAGACGGCGCGGCAGGTGATGGTCCCTCGCAACCAGATGCGCTACCTGGACGTGGAGGAGGCGCTGGACCGGAACGTCATCGACGCGCGGGCGTCCGGGCACACGTGGCTGCCGGTGTGCCGGGGCAACCTCGACGAGGTCGAGGGCGTGGTGAACGTGAAGGACCTGTTCTTCCTCCTGTCGCGCGGCGAGCTGCGCAGCCTGTCGCAGGTGCAGCGCCCGGTGCTCTTCATCCCGGAGAACGCGACGCTGGAGCAGCTGTTGGCGGAGTTCCGCCGCCGGCGCCGGCAGATCGCCATGGTGGTGGACGAGCACGGCGGCACGTCCGGGCTCGTCACCATCGCGGACGTGGTGGCGGAGGTGGTGGGTGACGTGGCGGAGCTGGGCCGGCGCGTGGAGGAGGTGCGGGCGCTGCCCGGAGGCCGCTTCGAACTGCCCGGCACCGCGCAGCTGGACGACCTGGAGGCCCAGCTGGACGTCACCTTCGACCTGAGCGACGACGAGAAGGGCGAGGTGACCACCATCGCCGGCTACCTGATGACGAAGCTGGGCCGGGTGCCGGAGACGGGCGACAGCCTCAAGCTCGACATGTGGCGCATCCTCGTGGAGGAGGTGGACGGCCCCCGCGTGGTGCGCGTCACGGTGGAGCCGCAGTCGCGCCCCACGGCGCTGCCCAAGGACGGCAGCCGCCCCGCGGAGCCGCCCGTGCCCTCCGGCGAGACGGGGTGAAGCGCTAGCTCTTGGTGGGCTTCACGGCCTTCTTCTTCGCGCCGCCCTGGATGGCCGCCGGCTTCACCTTGGCGTTGGGGCGGTCCACCTTGAGCAGCTCCAGGTTCGTCTCTCCGTCCGTGGTCAGCTTCAGGATGCCCACGTCCGGCGCGAACCACATGAAGCTCTCCATGGAGCGCCCCTCCGCGCCGGGGCGGCTGGCGCGGGCCGTGGTGATGTTCTTGATCTTCAGCGCCTTGAAGGTCCCCGCCGCGACGGTGATCTCCTCCTCGCCCACCACCGTGGCCTCCTTGTCGAAGGTCGTGGCGATGGTGGGGCGCAGGCCGCCCTTCCTGGCCGGCGGCTGGAGCTTCACCGACAGGCTGTTCTTCCAGGTGCCCCCGGGGACCATCACGGACGGCGCCGGCACGGCCGCGCCCTCCGCGTTCACCACCTGAACGTCCATGCCGGACGCGGACAGGAGCGTGCCCTCCAGGCCGCCCAGGCCCGTGCGGACACCTTCGGAATCGCAGGTCAGGTCCGTCTGGCCGCTGCGCCCCTTGAGGCTCACCGCCAGCGTGGCCTTCACCGTTCCGTCCGGGTTGGGCGCCACGTCCTTCGTCGCCAGCACCAGCTCCGAGGAGCGGCCCGCCCGGTAGGTCAGCGACAGGCCTTCCTCCATGGGGAACCAGGGGTTCGGACAGGGGGCCGGCGCCGCCGCCGCGACCATGTCAGACCGGGGTGCTACCTGGGACGTCGGGGACGCGCCCACGAGGAGCGACATGGCAAGCAAGGGCTGAAACGTAGGACGCCTCCAGAAAGATCAAGAGGAAGGTAGGGTGGGCCGGCTGCTTTGCAAGGGTGACGCAAGCTCGCTCACCTACCGGCCTGTAGCACTAGACATAGGGTCATGCGTGGCATGGTCACGCTTGATCCGCGGTGGGGTGCGTTGGTACTCCTGCCGAACGCTGCGGAGCCGATTTTCCGGCCTCGCGCGCGTTTTCACCCCGTCTCGCGACGGCCTGTTGGGAGAACCGCTGGCATGCGAATCAAGCGCCTGGACATCACCGGCTTCAAGTCGTTCATGGAGCGGAGCGTCTTCTCCTTCGACGAGGGCGTCACGGGCGTCGTCGGCCCCAATGGGTGTGGCAAATCCAACGTCGTGGACGCCATCCGCTGGGTGATGGGCGAGCAGAGCGCGAAGAACCTGCGCGGCCGCGGCATGGAAGACGTCATCTTCAACGGCTCGGAGAACAAGCCGCCCCTGTCCATGGCGGAGGTGTCGCTCACCTTCCTCGTGGACGACACGGACACGCTGGCGCCGCAGTACCAGGGCTTCAGTGAGATCACCGTGACGCGGCGCCTGTTCCGCAACGGCGACTCCGAGTACCTCATCAACAAGACCCTCTGCCGCCTGCTGGACATCACCGAGCTGTTCCTCGGCACGGGCGTGGGCACCAAGGCCTACTCCATCATCGAGCAGGGCCGCGTGGGCCTCATCGTCTCCAGCAAGCCGGAGGACCGCCGGCACCTCCTGGAGGAGGCCGCGGGCGTCACCAAGTACAAGGCCCGCCGCAAGGCCGCCGAGCGCAAGATGGAGGCCACCGAGGCCAACCTCCTGCGCGTCAACGACATCACCGGCGAGCTGGAGAAGCGGCTCGACACGCTGTCGCGCCAGGCGAAGAAGGCGGAGAAGTACCGCAAGCTCAAGGCGCGCATGCGGGAGATTGATCTGCACTCCACCAGCCACCGCTCGCTGGAGCTGATGGCGGAGAAGCGCGTGCTCCAGTCTCGCCTGGAGAACCTGGGCGGCGAGGAGCGCGAGGGCCTGGACAAGGTGAAGGAGCTGGAGGAGGTCATCACCCGGCGCCGCGCGGAGCTGGACGCGGAAGGGGCGGCCCTCCAGCAGTACGCCGGTGAGGTGCACGCGCTGGAGAGCGCCCTGCAGCGCGAGGCGCAGGAGCTGTCCTACGGCCGGCGCGACTTCGAGGAGACGGGCACGCGCGTGGCGTCCGCGCAGGCGGAGCTGGACGCGCTGCTCGCGCGGCAGGCCGAGGTCGTGCAGACCATGACGGCCCGCGAGGCGGAGCTGTCGGGCATCGCCGGCTCGTACAAGGAAGACGAAGTGGCCATGGCGGTGGCCCTGGAGGAGCAGCGCCGCGTCTCCGTGCTCCAGACGGAGATCTCCCTGCGCCTGGAGCAGGAGCGGGCGGGGCTGGTCGCCGTGGCCACGCGCCTGGCGAACCACGAGAGCAACCTGGTCAACCTCGCGCGCCAGCGCACGGACCTGGAGGCGCGCCGCGCGAAGCTGGGTGGTGAGCTGGAGGCCCTGCGCGTCCAGGAGCAGGAGCTGGACGCCGTGCGCACCCAGGCGGCGAAGCACGTGGAGGACACGCGCCACCTGGCCTCCGAGCTGGCCGAGCGCCGGGGCCAGGAGGAGGAGGCCCTCACCCGCACGCGCGAGGCCTTCACGGAGAACGAGGTCCAGGTCATCGCGCTGCGCGAGGAGCTGAGCGACAAGCGCAGCCGCCTGTCCTCCCTGGAGGACATCCAGAAGAACTACGACGGCTTCGACCGGGGCGTGCGCGCCGTCATGGTGCGCGCCGCGGAGGCCGCCCGCGAGCAGGGCATCTTCGGCCTGGTGGCGGACGTCCTCACGGTCACCAACGCGCGCTACGAGCGCGCGGTGGAGGCCGCCCTGGGTGAGCGGCTCCAGCACGTCATCGTGGACAGCCGCGAGAAGGGCGTGGAGCTGGTGGAGTACCTGAAGGGCCACGCCGAAGGGCGCGGCACCTTCCTGCCGCTGCCCTCCGGCGAGCAGGCCCGGGCCTACGTGGAGCCGGACCTCTCGCGCCCGGGGGTGCTGGCGCACGCGCTGAAGGAAGTGTCCTGCGAGCCCGCGCTGGAGCCGGTGCTCAAGCTGCTCCTGGGCGACGTGGTCATCGTCCAGGACCTGGTCGCCGCGCGCGAGTACGCGGAGGCCACCCCCGTACCCGTCACGCTCGTCACGCTGGACGGCGAGGTGTTCCGCGCGGACGGCTCCATCACCGGCGGCGAGCGTGAAGGCGCGGCCGTGGGCGCGCTCCAGAAGAAGCGCGAGATCGCGGAGCTGGCGGCCGAAGTGGCCCGGGTGGAGGAGCGCTACAACGAGATCCTGACCCGCCACTACACGCTCCAGAAGCAGATGGGGCAGGCGGAGGCCGTCCTCAAGGGCCTGGGCAAGGAGCAGCACGCGGAGGAGGTCAACCTGGCCAGCCAGGAGAAGGACCTCCACAAGGCGAGCGAGGACCTGGCCCGGGTGCGCGAGCGGCTGCGCTCGCTGGAGGGCGAGGAGGGCCAGCTGTCGCAGAGCCACACCGCGCTCGCCAACGAGGAAGAGTCCAGCCGCGGCGAGGTGGCCCACGGCCAGGCGGACCGCGAGGCGCGCGAGGAGCGCGTGCGCCAGTACGCGGGCGAGCTGGAAGGCCTGCGCCAGCGCGCGGACACGGCGTCCTCGGACCTGATGGGCCTGCGCGTGAAGGTGGCCGCCGGCAGCGAGCGCGGCGAGTCCGCGCGCAAGGAGCTGGAGAGCCTGGTGGCGCAGCGCCGGGACATGGAGGCGCGCGTCAGCCGCCTGCAGGCCACGGTGACGGAGGGCCGCGCCAAGGTGGAGACGCTGCAGGGCCGGCTCGCGGAGCTGGAGTCCACCAAGGAGCAGCGGGCGGAGGAGCACCGCGTGGCCGCGGAGGCCCTGGAGGCCCGCCGCACCGCGCACACCACCGCCACCGCCGAGGTGCGCGAGCAGGACACCGCCTTCCGCGAGCTGCGCGGCCGGCTGGATGAGCTCATGCAGGGCCTGTCGCAGATCACCCTGCGCGAGAAGGAGATTGGCCTGGAGCTGGAGCACCTGGCCGCCGGCATCCGCGAGCGCTACCAGCTGGAGCTGTCCGCGGAGCTGCACAACTACCACCTGCTGGCGCCGCTCTCGCCGGAAGTGGAGAGCGAGCTCAAGGACCTGCGCGCGCAGGTGGAGAAGATGGGGGAGATCAACCTCACCGCCATCGACGAGCACGCGGAGCTGTCCAAGCGCTTCGAGTTCCTCTCCGCCCAGCGTCAGGACCTCCAGGCGTCCATCAGCCAGCTGAAGGAAGCCATCGTCCGCATCGACGCGACGAGCCGCGAGCGCTTCAAGCAGACCTTCGACGTGGTGAACGACAAGTTCCAGGCCATCTTCCCGCGCCTGTTCGGCGGTGGCCGCGCCAGCCTCATCCTCACGCAGGAGGGCCCCAACGGTGAGCCGGGCGTGGAAATCGTGGCCCAGCCGCCGGGCAAGAAGCTCCAGAGCGTCAACCTGCTCTCCGGTGGCGAGAAGGCCCTCACCGCCGTGGCGCTCATCTTCGGCATCTTCCTCATCAAGCCCACCCCCTTCTGCCTCCTGGACGAGGTCGACGCCCCGCTGGATGAGGGCAACGTGGGCCGCTACAACGACATGGTGAAGGAGATGAGCCGCCAGTCGCAGTTCATCCTCATCACCCACAACAAGCGCACCATGGAAATCGCCGACACGCTCTACGGCGTCACCATGGAGGAGCCCGGCATCTCCAAGCTCGTCAGCGTGAAGATGCGCGAGGCCTCCGCGCACAACGACGACAAGGTCCCCGCCGCGTCGTAAGGCCGGCGGCAGGGCAGGGCCCTTCGGGGCCCCAACGCCGAAAAGAAGACGGGCGCCCCGGGATGTTCCCCGGAGCGCCCGTTGTCATTTCAGCGGCTCGACGTCGAAGGACTACTTCTTCTTCGCCGGCGAGTAGCTCTTCTTCGGGCAGGCGCCCTGGTCCGCGGCCAGACGCTGCTGGGCGGCGGAGAGGTCCTTCTGGGTGTTGGCGAGGGCCTCCTGGCTGGCGGTCTCCACCGGGGCCCAGTCTTCCTTCTGGGCCTTGAGCTGCTGCACCAGCGTCAGGGTCGTCTGGTCCACCGTCTCCTGCGCCTTGAGCGCGTCCACCCACTTGGTGGCCGAGTCCACCAGCGCCTGGCACTTGGAGGACAGCTCGTCGAAGAGCTTGTAGTCCTTCGTCTTGGTGTACTTCTGCACGACGGCGTCATACGTGTCCGCCGCGTTGGTGCGCGCGCCGAAGGCGATGGCGGACGCGGCGGCCGTCTGGGTGCGCGCCAGCTCCAGCTGGAAGAAGCGCAGCTCCGGCGGCATGCTCGCGGAGGCCTCCACCGGGGCCTGCGAGTTGAAGAACACGAAGCGGAACGGGAACTTCAGCTCGCCCGACGTCGTCGCCGGCATGGCGGCGATCTTCGCCTGCATGCAGGACGCCAGCTGGTCGCCTTCCGTGCTGCCGGAGGGCTTGAAGACGACCTCCGTCGGGGTGGGCTGACCCTTCACGATGTGGATGTCCGCGCTCAGCACCGGCGGCGTGGACGCCTTGAAGCCGGCGTAGCAGTCGCACCAGCCCTTCTGCGCCAGGCGCACCGTGCCGGAGAAGTCCGAGCCCTCGTTGATGCC
The DNA here is from genome assembly GCF_003611625.1 of Corallococcus sp. CA054B. Classification (NCBI taxonomy): domain Bacteria; kingdom Pseudomonadati; phylum Myxococcota; class Myxococcia; order Myxococcales; family Myxococcaceae; genus Corallococcus; species Corallococcus sp. CA054B. The sequence continues at coordinate 11,076 of NZ_RAVY01000187.1, read as the reverse complement.
CATGGTGACGGAGGGGTTGTTGGCGGTGGCGTGGTCGTACTCGTACGAGGCCTCCACCGGCTTCGCGTCCGCCGCCAGCGCCGCGGGCTTCACGTGCGTGTCCAGCACCTGCTGGATGCAGGCCGTGCCGGCCGGGGTGAGGTTCTCACCGGAGACGGCGTGCGTGGCGCCCTGGGCGTTGACGGTGGACTTCACCATCACCTTGGTGCTGGCCGCCGGGCCGCGGTTGGCCGGATCCACCAGGCACTCCAGCACGTCCGGGCGGACGCTCAGGAGCGCGCCCACGAGGACACCCTCGTTGGCGGGGGAGGGCAGGGTCTGCTCGTGCGGGAAGCAGGTCGCCAGGTCGAACGGAGGCTGGTTGGTGATGCGCAGCCGCTCTTCCTTGGTCATCTGCTTCTGACCTTCGGCGGCGTCGGTCTTCTGCTGGCCCGCACAGGCGGCGGTGAGGATGACGGAGGCGACGGCGAGACGCTTCAGCATGGTGAGGCTTTCTCCCGGTTGGGGTGGTGGGGACTGCGGTCGGGCGCTCACTTCTCCAGGCCCTCGGCGTTCTTGAGGTCCTTGAGGCGGAGCCCGTTCTTCTTCAACAGGCGGTAGAGGCTCTGCATGGACAGACCGGTGCGCTGCTCCGCGGCCTTCATGTCGAAGGCCACCTCGCGCATGACTTCCGCGAAGTACAGCCGCTCGAAGTCCGCGAGCACCCGGTCCTTTGCTTCGTGGTACGGCATGCCGGTGACGATGGCGGCCACGTTGGTGGCGGGCTCCGTGCCTTCCGTGCGCTTGGGCGCGTGCGCCAGGAAGTCCAGCCAGCTGGTGTTGCCCGTCTCCTGCATCAGCGCGCCGCGCTCCAGCACGTTGCGCAGCTCGCGCACGTTGCCCGGCCAGTCGTAGCCCTCGAAGAGGGCCAGCGTCTGCGGCGTCAATTCCAGCGCGGCCTTCATGCCGCGCGACAGGGCCTGCGACAGCGTGGGGATGTCGTCGCGGCGGGTGCGCAGGGGCGGCAGCTTCACGCGCGCCACCGCGAGCCGGAAGTAGAGGTCCGCCCGGAAGCGGCCCTGGCGCACGTCCTCCTCCAGGTTGCGGTGCGTGGAGGCGATGACGCGCACGTCCACCGCCACCGGCTGCCCGTCCAGGGACGGCACCTCGCGCGTCTCCAGCACGCGCAAGAGCTTGCCCTGCACGGACAGGGGCAATTCGCCCACCTCGTCCAGGAAGAGGGTGCCGCCGCGCGCCGCCTCGAAGATGCCGCGCGCGCCCTTGTCCTCGTTCTCCCCGGCGCGCAAGCCCCCAAACAGCTCGCGCTCCGCCTTCTCCTCGGAGATGAGGTTGCAGTCCACGACCTTGAAGGCGCCGTGGCGGCGCAGCGAGTACTGATGCACCGCCCGCGCGGCCAGCTCCTTGCCCGTGCCCGTCTCACCCTCGACGAGCAGGTTCATGTCCTCACGCGCGATGCGGCGCAATTCCGTGAAGACCCAGCGCATCTTCTCCGAGCTGCCCACCAGCTGCCCGAAGGACTCCGCGCCGGCGACCTCCACCTCCGTCGCGCGCGCGGCCACCTTCACCGCGAGCTTCGTCTTGCCCAGCTCCACCTTGTCGCCGCTGGTGACGAAGGCCTGGAGGATGCGGCGCCCGTCGAGGAACGTGCCGTTGCGGCTGCCGGTGTCGCGCAGCAGGAGCCCCTGGGGCAGCCGCTCCACCTCCAGGTGACGGCGGCTCACCGTCGGGTCGCTCAGCACCAGGTCGCCCGCGGCGTCGGAACCCACGCGCACCAGCGAGTCCTGGGTGGTGACCTTCTTGCCCTTGTCCGGACCGCCCACCACTTCGACCGTCCACTCATGAAGGGGAACGCGGGTGGCCTGGGCCTCGCGCTCCGCGTGGACGGTTTCGGTGACATCCGGTCTGTCAATCATGGTCACGAACCCCTGGTCGCAACGGGGCGTGGGGGGCAAAAACACCCCTTGTCGCCCTGAATCCCGCCTCTTTAGGGGGGACTGCACACAGGGGGCAAGCGGAACAAGTAGACGCGGAAACGTCCGTTGAAGATGAAGACAGAAGGGGCCCGGCCGCCCCAACCGGGGACGTCGGGCCTGCCTTCCGGATTTCCCCCGCGCCTCAGTACTTCGCGGGTGCGTCGCTCGCGGGGAACGACTCCTTGGACTGCTCGTCCACCTCGTCGTCGCCGGGGCTTCCACCGGAGCGCACGCTCGCGTTGGTGGGGCCCTTCACCTCGCGCGTCGGCACCTCCGCGTTCGCCCTGCTGCGCTTCGCGCCCTTGGACTCCGCGCCCGAGGCGGCCGCACGGCCCGTGCCGGCCTGCGCGTTCACCATGCGCGCGCCCAGCAGGTTCTTGGCGCGCTCGGCCAGGTTGCGCTGCTCGTCCTGCCAGTCGCGGAAGAGCTGCGCCAGCTCCTGATCTCCCGCGGCCTCTGCGTCGCGGAGGTACTGCTCGCTCACCGACGCGCCCTTGAGCAGGTGGTAGAGCGTGCTGATGAGGTCGTGGTGTTCATCCCGGGTCCCCGTGACTTCCTGTCCGCCCGCCATGGTGTTCCTCCCGTGAAAGGGGTGAATGCCTTGACGGAGAAGGTAGGCACGGGCGACGCGGGTGGCGTCCGGGCACGGGGCCCGGCCGCCTGGCTGCTCAAGCCTGGAGCATGGGGTCCAGCTTGCCCTCGCGGTCGAGCGCGGCCATGTCGGAGTAGCCGCCCACGTGCGTGTCACCGATGAAGATCTGCGGCACGGTGCGCTGACCGCCGCTCATTTCCACCAGCTTCGTGCGGGCGTCGTCGTCCCCGGTGACGTCCACCTCTTCGTAGGCCACGCCCTTGCGCTTGAGCAGGTCCTTCGCGCGAACGCAAAAGCCACAGTAGGTCGTCGTGTAGATCTTCACGGGCTTCATGGATTTCCTCCGGGTCTCTTGATGCCAAACCTAAGGGGCCGTTGCGCGCGTGGCCACGGACTTCCCGCGCGCCTGGTCCCTTGAAACACGACGGCCCCCGGCAAACCCTGGTGGGCGCCGGAGGCCGTCAAATCCCGTCCCCTGATGCGGCGGGGAAGGGTGGGGCGACTACATGCCCATGCCGCCCATACCGCCCATGCCACCCATGCCACCCATGCCACCGCCGGCGGCGCCCTTGTCGTCGTCCGCCTTCGGGCGCTCGGCGACCATGGCCTCCGTGGTGAGCATCAGCGAGGCGACCGACGCCGCGTTCTGCAGCGCGGTGCGGCTCACCTTGGCCGGGTCGATGACGCCCGCGGCCAGCAGGTCCTCGTAGGTGCCCGTGGCGGCGTTGAAGCCGAAGGCGCCCGTGCCCTCCTTGACCTTGTTCACCACCACGCTGCCCTCCAGGCCGCCGTTGCCGACGATCTGACGCAGCGGCTCCTCGACGGAGCGACGGATGATGTCCACGCCGGACTTCTCACCGTCGGCGACCTTCAGGGTCTCCAGGGCCTTGAGGCAGCGGATGTAGGCCACGCCGCCGCCAGGGACGACGCCCTCTTCCACGGCCGCGCGGGTCGCGTTGAGCGCGTCCTCCACGCGGGCCTTCTTCTCCTTCATCTCCGTCTCGGTCGCGGCGCCCACGTTGATGACGGCCACGCCGCCCACGAGCTTCGCGAGGCGCTCCTGGAGCTTCTCACGGTCGTAGTCGCTGGAGGTCTCCTCCACCTGGGCGCGGATCTGCTTCACGCGCGCCTCGATCTCCGACTGGCTGCCCGCGCCGTCGACGACCGTGGTGTTGTCCTTGTCGATGGTGACGCGCTTCGCGCGGCCCAGGTCCTGGAGCGTCAGCGTGTCCAGCTTGATGCCCAGGTCCTCGGCGATCATCCGGCCGCCGGTGAGGACCGCGATGTCCTCCAGCATGGCCTTGCGGCGGTCGCCGAAGCCCGGCGCCTTCACCGCCGCCACGTTCAGCACGCCGCGGATCTTGTTCACCACCAGGGTGGCCAGGGCCTCGCCCTCGACCTCCTCGGCGATGATCAGCAGGGGCTTACCGGCGCGCGCCACCTGCTCCAGGATGGGGAGCAGGTCCTTCATCGACGAGATCTTCTTCTCGTGGATGAGGATGAGGGCGTCGTTCAGCACGACCTCCATGCGCTCCGGATCCGTCACGAAGTACGGGGACAGGTAGCCGCGGTCGAACTGCATGCCCTCGACGACGTCCAGGGTGGTGTCCAGGCCCTTGGCCTCTTCCACCGTGATGACGCCCTCCTTGCCGACCTTCTCCATCGCGTCCGCGATGATCTGGCCGATGGTGGTGTCACCGTTCGCGGAGATGGTGCCAACCTGGGCGATCTCCTTGTTGCCCTTGGTCGGCTTCGCCAGCGTCTTCAGCTCGGCGGTGATGGCGGCGACGGCCTTGTCGATGCCGCGCTTGATGTCCATCGGGTTGTGGCCCGCGGCGACCAGCTTCGCGCCCTCGCGGAAGATGGCCTGCGCCAGCACGGTGGCCGTGGTGGTGCCGTCACCCGCGACGTCAGACGTCTTGGAGGCGACCTCCTTGACCATCTGGGCGCCCATGTTCTCGAACTTGTTCTCCAGTTCGATTTCCTTCGCCACCGTCACGCCGTCCTTCGTGATGGTGGGGGAGCCGAAGCTCTTCTCGATGACGACGTTGCGGCCCTTGGGCCCCAGGGTCACCTTGACCGCGTCGGCCAGGATGTTCACGCCGCGCAGGATGGCGTCACGCGCGCGCACTTCGAAAATGATGTCCTTCGCCATGGTCTGAATCCTCTAGAAGTTGGGAGTGGGAAGACGAACGGCGGGCTTCACTTCTCGATGATGCCCAGCACGTCCTCTTCGCGGAGGATGAGGTGATCCTCGCCGTCCAGCTTGATCTCCGTGCCCGCGTACTTGGAGAAGAGGATGGTGTCGCCGGCCTTGATGTCCATGGCGCGCACCTTGCCGTCCTCCAGCACCTTGCCGTTGCCGACGGCGATCACCTTGCCCTCGAGCGGCTTCTCCTTCGCCGTGTCGGGGATGAAGAGGCCGCCCTTGGTCTTGTTCTCCTCGGCGACGCGCTTGATGATGAGCCGATCCTGCAGGGGACGAATCTTCATGGCTTGCTCCTGTGAATCGCGGCGGCCGGAGGCGGACGGAAGGTCCGGACCGGGATGCCGCAGGGGTGATTGAAAAGGTCCTGTGGGCCCCGGCGTTGGCACTCGCACCCGCTGAGTGCTAACGCCCAGGCGCGGCGGATAATAACCAGGGACTTCACCTCGTCAAGCGACGTCGGGCCATCTGTCCGGATGCCGCTAAAGGCCCGTCCTGATTGGGCTTTTCCGAAAAAGATTCCCGCTGGTCACACCTGCCCGCCAGGCCGTGCCGGGTGTCCGGACGTTGGCACTCGCCCCGGATGAGTGCCAACGTAAGTGCTTGATAAGACTCAAGTGCCTTTTGCCGACGCCGTGCGACGTGGCTACGCTTATCGGAAGCGTGTCCTGGAAGGTCCGGGCGCTGGCCCGGGGGCCTTCCAGGCTTCATCCGGGAGGTGTGCTCGATGAGCGGACTGGTGACGTCCTCTTCCTCGCTGAAGGAGTTCTTCCGGGAGCTCCTCTTGGAGGTCGCGGCCCGGCAGCGGGTGGCGCTGGGCGAGTCCACCGAGTTCTATCTGGTGAACCTGCTGGCGGAGTTCGCGGCCACGGACAAGCTGTTCAGCCGTGACGCGGAGGGCCGGCGGGATCACGAACCGCTGGCGGAGCTGTACCACCGCTCGCTGCAGCAGGAGCGCGAGGAGCGCATCCGCACGCTGCGGCGGCTGGGCGACGTGTCCCTCTACAAGGTCGGCTTCTTCTCCGGCGCGCTGCAGCAGGGGATGGTGGGCCCGGACTACTACATCCAGATGGGCGGCGCGGCCTACGGGCAGGTGGCGGAGCTGGTGCCCGCGGGCGGCTTCACCGGCGTGTACCGCGAGCTGTGCGACAAGTTCCGCTCGCTCGTGGAGGTGCTGGAGGAGATCAGCGCGCGCGGCCTGGTGAGCGCGGGGCCCGCGGGCGCGCTGCGCGTCTACGAGTCCTGGGTGCGCACGGGCAACGACAAGCTGGAGCGCGTGCTGGTGGACGCGGGGTGGATCCCGCGCAAGGGGCCGCTTGCCAACTGACGCCGGGGACTTCCCGCTCGTGGGGCGCCTCCAGGCCCACCTGGAGGCCATCTACGGCTTCCGGTGCGAGGCCCGCGCCGAGGCCTTCGTGGTGGTGGACGCGGAGGTCGCCGCGCTCCTGGGCGGCACCGGGCGCGCGCCGGAGGAGCTGCTCGTCATGGAGGCCCGGGGCGGCCTGGAGGTGGCGCTCTACCTGGACCCCGGCCTGCGCGAGCGGATGGAACGCTACGCGGGCAGCCCCCTGGGCTCCGTGCTGGAGGGCGACCTGGACGGCTACTGCCAGGTGACCGAAGGCGTCAGCCACTTCCTCTACGTCGCGCACACGGCGCACTACGAGCGCACGGTGTCGCTGCTGGAGCTGGAGGCCCAGGCGGAGGTGGACAAGTTCGTCGTGTGTCTCATGCACCGCTGGGGCGAAGGCGTGGCCGGGTGGGCGCGGGAGCTGTTGGGGCGCCTCTTCGACCGCGTGGCCTACCAGCCCCAGCTGTCCGTGGAGGAGCGCTGGCGCTACGAGGAGGCGAACCGGCTGTCCCGGCGCTTCTGCGCGCGGCTCATGGGGCATGTCCTGAGCCGGCGGTTGGACCGGCTCCTCGGCGACCTGCGTTATGCCTACCGGCTGGGGGCGGAGGCCAAGCTGCGCCACTTCGCGCACGGCGGTTGAGGGTCCCGGCCGCCGCCTGCATCGGGTAGGGTGGAGGCATGCCGCGCGAGGCGTCCTCAGGAGGCATCGTCATCCGCTTCCAGGACGGGGCCTGGGAGGTCGCCGTCATCCGTCCGCACGGGCGTCACCTCTGGGCGCTGCCCAAGGGCCACGTGGACCCTGGCGAGACGCCGGAGCAGACCGCGCGGCGCGAGGTGAAGGAGGAGACGGGCCTCACCGCCGTGGCGCTGCTCGCGCCCCTGGGGGAGATCCGCTACGTCTACCAGTTCCGGGGGCAGCGCATCTTCAAGCGCGTCCACTTCTTCCTCTTCCGCTACGAGGCGGGGGAATTGGGGCCGCTGCCAGGGCCGCGCGTGGAGGTGGACGAGGTGCGCTGGATGCCGCTCGAGGGGCTGATTCCGGCGCTGGGCTACAAGGGTGAGAAGGCCGTCGCCGGCCGGGCGCTGCGGTGGATGCGCGCCCAGGGCCTGGCGCCCGGCGCTCCTCCCCCCATGGAGGGGAAGGAGCCGGGGTAGAGCGGGAAGGCTACTTCTTGGCTTCTTCGCCCACGTACTTGCCGGACAGCGCCTCGCGCACGTCGCGGTCGAACTTCACGCGCTGGGTGGCGACCTCGCGCAGGGCGAGCACGGGCGGCTTGTTCTTCGAGGTCTCGATGATGGGCCGGGCGCCGGCCATCAGCTGGCGCGCGCGCTTGGCGCCCAGGAGCACCAGCGCGAACCGGTTGTCCACGTAGGGAAGGCAGTCTTCAACGGTAACGCGAGCCATGGAACATCCTTCTTGGCTCTGACTTGAGCCGATGGAAGCCTCTGAACCTAAAGAGCGGGTTCGGATCAGTCAAGGAAGGATGGCGGGCCGGATGCTCCACCGGGCGACCAGCCGGGCACCGCCTCCCCGCCCGTCCTCCACCCTCCGCCGTGTGCTCGGCAGCCGACCCTCCCACACGCGAGGTGTTGGCTGCCGCACGCTCCATTCTCAACTTCCGGAATTTGAGACCGAAGGCCTCAACGGATCAAAAGGGGCGCGTTTCTACGCGTAGGGAATGGGACGCCATGGTGGGTCCGAATCACCCCGTCGCCGGCCGGTTTCCGGGGTGGCGGGTCGCGGGAGGAGGTTCCTCATGAGCGCAGGAGCGTCGTCTGGCGCCGGCCGTGGTCGGCGGGTGACGGAGGGCTGGCCGTGGTGAGTGGGCCGGTGCTCGTCACGGGGCCCACGGGCAACGTGGGGCGTGCGGTGGTGCGCGCGCTTCTGTCCGAAGGGGTGGCGGTGCGCGCGGCGGTGAAGTCGCCGGAGCACACGGTGTCGCTGCTCAAGGAGATGGACGGGGACGTGATGCCCATGCCGCTGGACTTCCTGCGGCCGGAGACGTTCCTCCCCGCGCTGGAGGGCGTGCGGGGCGTGTTCTTGATGCATCCGCCGGCCATCGCCCACGCGGAAGGGACGCTCACCGCGTTCATCGACGCGGCCGCCACGCAGGGGGTGAAGCAGGTGGTGTTCCTGTCCATGGCGGGCGCGGAGACGCGCGCGTGGGCGCCATACCACGCGGTGGAGACGCACCTGATGCGCTCCAACGTCGGGTGGACGCTGCTGCGCCCGGCGTTCTTCGCGCAGAACCTGGGGGACGCGTACCGCGAGGACATCCGCCAGGACGGCCGGCTCTACATGCCCGCGGGCCACGGCAAGGTGGCCTTCGTGGACGTGCGCGACGTGGGCGAGGTGGCGGCGCGGGCGCTGTTGGACACGTCGCTGCGCAACCGCGCCTTCACGCTCACCGGGCTGGAGGCGGTGACGTTCGAGGAGGTCGCGTCCGTGCTGTCGGAGGTGCTGGGCCGGCCCATCCGCTACGTGCCCGCGTCCGTGCCCGGCTACGTGCGCCACCTGCACCAGCGCCAGCTGTCATGGGGCCAGCTGGGCATGCAGACGCTGATACACGTGGGGCTTCGCTTCGGGAAGGCGGAGCAGGTGGATCCCACGCTCACCAACCTGCTGGGCCGTCCCACGCGCACGGTGCGCCAGTACATCGAGGACCACGCGCCGCTCTGGCGTTGACGAGGCTCCGGCGTGCTCAGGCGTACCAGAGCGCCCACGCGATGAGCACGACCTGGAGCGGCAGCCGCGCCCAGAGCAGGGACCGGGGAATCTTCCGGAACTGCTCCGGGTGTTGGGCCATGTAGAGGTTCGCGGGGAACACCGCCACGAACAGCGCGACCAACCCCCAGGCCGCGAGCCGCGTGGTGGCGGGCACCAGCAGGAAGATGCCCAGCAGCACCTCCGCCACGCCGCTCAGCAGCACCAGCTCCCGGGGCCGGGGCAGGTACGGCGGCATGATGCGCATGTACATGCGGGGCTTGAGGAAGTGGTTCACCCCCGCGGCGACCATGAACAGCGCGAGCACGTACTGCAGGATGGTTTTCACTTCCATGGGCGGCGGGGCTCCTCGCGCGGCATCGAAGCCCGCGCGAGGCGCCTGAGTCCACGCCTACTTTCCGGCGAACGCCTCCGCGACGATGGCGCGCGCCTCCTGGACGATGGCGTCCAGGTGCGCCTGGTCGCGGAAGCTCTCCGCGTAGATCTTGTACACGTCCTCCGTGCCGGACGGACGCGCGGCGAACCAGCCGTTCTCCGCCGTCACCTTGAGCCCGCCCAGCTCCGCGTTGTTGCCGGGCGCGCGCGTGAGGCGCTGGAGGATGGGCTCGCCCGCGAGCGACGTGGCCTTCACCGCCTCTGGCGACAGCTTCTTCAGCGCGGCCTTCTGCGCGGACGTGGCCGGCTGGTCGATGCGCGTGTACAGCGGCGCGCCGAACTTCTTCGTCAGCTCCTGGTAGTGCTCGCCGGGGTCCTTGCCGGTGCGCGCCAGGATCTCCGCCGCGAGCAGGTCCAGGATGATGCCGTCCTTGTCCGTGGTCCACACGGTGCCGTCCTTGCGCAGGAAGGACGCGCCCGCGCTCTCCTCGCCGCCGAAGCCCAGCGATCCGTCCAGCAGCCCGTCCACGAACCACTTGAAGCCCACCGGCACCTCCACCACGCGGCGGCCCAGGTCCTTGCCCACGCGGTCGATGAGGCTGCTGCTCACCAGCGTCTTGCCCACCGCCGCGTCCGCCTTCCAGCCCGGGCGGTTGCGGAAGAGGTAGTTGATGGCGACCGCGAGGTAGTGGTTCGGGTTCATCAACCCCATGCTGCGGGTGACGATGCCGTGGCGGTCGGAGTCCGTGTCGTTGCCGAACGCGAGCGCGTACTGGTCCTTGAGCTTCACCAGGTTCGCCATCGCGTACGGCGACGAGCAGTCCATGCGGATCTTCCCGTCATGGTCCGCGGGCATGAAGCCGAAGGTGGGGTCCACGGTGGGGTTCACCACCGTGAGGTCCAGGCCGTACTTCTCCGCGAGCGGCGCCCAGTACGCGAGGTTGGAGCCGCCCAGCGGATCCGCGCCCAGCTTCAGCTTCGCGCCCCGGATGACGTCCAGGTCCACCACGTTCGCCAGGTCCGCCACGTACGGGGTGATGAAGTCGTACGCCTTCACCGTGGCGCTCGCGCGCGCCTTCTCGTAGGGGACGCGCTGCACGCCCTTGTTGCCCGCGGCCATCAGCTCGTTGGCGCGCTTCTCCACCCGCGACGTGACGTTCGTGTCGGCGGGGCCGCCGTTGGGCGGGTTGTACTTGATGCCGCCATCCTCCGGCGGGTTGTGGGACGGGGTGATGACGATGCCGTCCGCGAGCCCGCGCGTGCGGCCCCGGTTGTACGTGAGGATGGCGTGGGAGATGACCGGCGTGGGCGTGGCGCCGTCCGTGTAGCGGACCTCCACGCCGTGGGCGGCCAGCACCTCCAGCGTGGTGCGCTGGGCGGGCTCGGAGAGGGCGTGCGTGTCCATGCCCAGGAAGAGCGGGCCGTCATAGCCCTGCTGCTTGCGGTACTCGCACAAGGCCTGCGCTACCGCGAGGATGTGCGCTTCGTTGAAGCTCCGGCGCGCGGCGCTTCCCCGGTGACCGGAGGTGCCGAAGGCCACGCGCTGCTCGGCCACGGACGCGTCGGGCGTGTCGTCGTAGTACTGCGCGCGCAGCTTCTCGGGGTTGATCAGCAGGTCGCGCGAAAGGGGCTTTCCAGCGGAAGGGTGGGCCATGACGGGGCCACCCTAGCCGCGCGCGCCTTCAGAGGGGAGCCGAAGTCTCAGGCCCCTGTCGCGCGCCGCACCGCGCTGACGCGCTCCGTCCAGTAGCGGGCGGGGCGCGGGCTGCCGGGACGGGGCGCGTGTCCGGAAGCCGTCAGCGCGCCACGGCGACGGAGGCCGCGGGCGGGGCGGCTTCGGGCGCGGGGGGCTCGTCC
>NZ_RAVY01000186.1:0-18878 GCF_003611625.1 Corallococcus sp. CA054B | reverse complement strand
CCCTCCCGCCGCCGCCGCGCCGCGCCCCACCGGGCCGGTGAAGTGGGGCGAAATCGAGGGGCGGGTGCTGCTGACCGGGACGCCTCCCCAGGCCCCCAGCGCGCCGACCACCGCCACCGTCGCCAGCGTGTGCGGCGACCAGGCGGAGGACCGTTCGCTCGTGGTGGGAGGCGAGGGCGCCCTGGCCCATGCCGTCGTCTCGCTCCAGGACGGCGCCGGGCTCGCGGAGCCGGAGACGCCCGCGCCGCAGCCGGTGCTGGACCAGAAGCAGTGCCACTACGAGCCGCCCGCGCTCGCGGCGAAGGCCGGCGGCGAGCTCCTGCTGCGCAACTCCGACCCGCTGGTGCACAACGTGCGCGCCCAGTCCGCGACGAACCGTTCCGTGTTCAACGTCGCCATGCCCCTGGAGGGCATGACCCTGCGCCGCCCCCTGCCCGCCGAACCGGGCACCGTCCAGGTCCGCTGCGACGTGCACCCCTGGATGCGCGCGGTGGTCCGCACCTTCAACCACCCGTACTTCACCACCACCACCCCGGACGGACGCTTCCGGATGCGCGTGCCGGAAGGGGCCCACACGCTCGTCTTCTGGCATGACCGGCTGCCCGAAGCGTCCCGGACCGTCACCGTCCGTGCGGGGGAGACCGTCCAGGTCGATCAGACCTGGGGCGTGGAAGCACTGCGTCAGGCTGGCTCGGGGAAATAGGGCGCCCCTGACACGGTTGTCGCGTCCGGCCCCGGTGCGACTCAAGGATTGGCCAGGGGTTCCGTCTAAGTGCTGAGAAGCACGCCCCTTGTTCAGACTTCTGTCTTGGTGGCAAAATTGCTTTCTCGGAAGCCAACACTTCCGCCTGAGGGGGAGTCGCGATGCATCAGACCAGGAAGCAACCCACGGTGCCCGCGGAGGCGGAGCGCCTGCCCATGGGGGCGCGCCGCAAGGACACCCGGCCGGCGGGCATGCAGGAGATGGGGCCCAACCTCTACGAGAAGATCCAGAGCGCGCTCACCGAGCTGTCGCTGGTGTCGTCCCACGAGCGTCTGAGCGGCACCTGAGCCGTGACGTCCCGGAGCGGGCCCCTGGGGAGGGGCCCCGGCTCCGGGTGCGCCGTTTTGGGCCTGGTAGCGGCCTCAGGGCACGCAAACGGCAACGGGGCCCGCCCGAATCGCTCGGGGGACCCCGGATGATGCAACCGCGAGGGCGACCCTACAGGTCGTCGTCGTCGGACGACTCGGCGCCGGGCTCGGCCTCCTCGTCATCGCTGAAGGAGTCGAGGTTCTCCTCGTCCTCCTCGGCCGCGGGCGTCTCCTCGGGCTCGGGCTCGATGACCTTCGGAGCGGCGGCCAGGCGGCCACGCCGGCCCTCGGCGGGCTTGGCGACCACGTTCTCCCGCTGATCCGCCCCGCACTTGGGGCAGATGGGGTCCGGCTTCTTCATGTCGTAGAACTTCGTCCCGCACTTGAAGCACGTGTGCTTGGTCCCGAGATCCTTCGCCGGCATGCGCCACCCTCGTAGAGCCTGGAGTAAAACAGAGGGCGGCTGAATAGTTGGGCCGAAGAACAGAGTCAACCGTGTGTTTGCGCGGGAGATTTCTGGCGGTAGCATCCCCGCCGGTTTCCCCCGAGAGCCGGACGCCCCCTTTGAACTTCACCTGCGACAATTGCCAGAAGCGGTACTCCATTGCGGACGAGAAGGTCCGCGGCAAGACGGTCAAGGTCCGCTGCAAGAACTGCCAGAACGTCATCACCGTGGAAGGGCCTGCCGAGGAGGAGAGCACCCGCGTGGTGTCGCTCGCCGACGTGGAGCGCATCCGGGCCCAGGAGCGTTCGCTGGCGGGAGGTGGTGGCGCCGCCGCGCCCGCGCCTGCGCCCGCTCCAGCACCGGTGGCCGCCGTGGCAGCTCCCGCGCCCCTGGCCAAACCTCCTGCGTCGGCCCCCCAGACGCCCTGGGACGATGAGCCCACGCGCACCGCGCCTCCCCGCCAGACGGCCGGGGCACCGTGGTTCGTGATGGTGCGCAACAAGCAGGAGGGCCCGCTGGACGAATCGGCCGTGGCCGAGTGGATGGCCGCGGGCACCATCAGCGCGCGCAGCTTCTTCTGGCGCCAGGGCATGCCGGACTGGAAGCGCGGCTCGGACATCCCGGAGCTGGCCGCGCTGCTCGCGCCCGCCGCGGCGCCGGAGCCGCCGCCTCCGCCCCCGGAGCCGCCGCCCGCGGTCGCCGCGCCGCCTCCGCGCGCAGCCCCGGCCCGCCGCGAGCCGGAGCCCCAGCAGCCCTTCTACGCGGAGAACGAGCCCGCCCCGTCCGAGGACGACAACAACGGCGACTTCGAGCGCGACGGCGACGAGGACGAGGGCACGCTCTACGGCAACAACCGCGCGGCGCCCGCCCCGGTGCCCACGCCCGCCCCTCGGCGCGCGGTGGCTCCGCCCGTGGAGGAGGCGCCCGCGGCGAGCGGCGCCCCCCTCAACGAGCTGTTCTCCGACCTGGACCTGCCCGGCAACCGGGGCGAAGGCTCGGACGAAGAGGATCCTGGCCAGGACGAGACGCGCGAAGACCCTCGCAACGACGAGGAGGAAGAGGACGCGCGCCAGGACTCGAAGGCCGCGCGCAAGCGTCCGGTGGTGCCTGCCCGCCGTGGCAGTCCGCTGAAGGTGGTGGCGCTGGTGCTGTTGCTGCTCATCGTCCTGCCGGTGGTGGCGCTGTTCGGCCTGTCCGCGGCGGGCATGCTGCCGCCCGCCCTCGCGGACATGGTCAACCAGGTGACCGGCAAGGCGCCGGCCCCGGCTCCGCGTCAGGCTGCTCCGGGCACCGCGGCTCCCGTGGCGCCTCCGCCGGCCGCCGAGCCCGCGACGCCTCCGCAGGGCGCCGCGGCGGGTGGTGAGGCCACGGCTCCGGCGGAAGGCTCCACGCCGTAGCCCACGTGTGAGGTGGGCCTGCTTTCCGCGCGACGCGGTGGGCAGGCCCTCCCGCCACGTCCTGCTCCGGCCGGATGTTCCGGCACGTCGAGCAGGACGCTCGGGATCAGAGGTCGAAGTCGCCCGCGGGCGGCTTCTTGCCGCGCATCGCCTGTTCCCTCGCGGCGCGGACTTCGGCACGCAGGGACTCGGTGGCTTCGGCGTCCACCGTCCCCGTCTCCAGGTCCACGACGTCGCCTTCGCGCACGCCGGAGGGCAGGGTGGCCAGCGCGCGGGTCACCTGCTGGCCGTCCACCACCAGCACGGCGATGTCGTCCTCGATGCGGTCCACCGTGGCCCTGGACCGGGCCTTCGTCTTCTTCTTCGTCACGGGTGACAGTCTCCCGCGGGCTCGCGGCCCGACTTCAGCGCTGCGTCACGCGTGCTCCACGTGAGCAGGTTCTCATCCTTGATGAGCCTCACGCTCCGGCAGGTGGACTTGTGGAAGATGCGCTTGTTCTTGCTCGCCATGTAGTTGCCCGTCATGGACGTGCCGGAACTGGAGGAGGAGCGCACCGCCTTCGGAGGGGCCTCCACCGTCCGCGTGCCCTTGCGCGCGACGGGCAGGTCATCCACGTCCGTCACGTTGCTGACGCGGGCCTTGCCGTCGCGCGGTGCCTCAGCGACGCGCGCGGGCTCCGTCCGGATGGCGGGCGGCGGTTCGGTGGGCGCCGGCTTCACCACGGGCGCGGGCTTCGCCGTCCGCACCAGCGCCGGACGCGGATCCAACCCCGGGAAGACGCGCCGCGTGCCACCGGGCTCCCCCGGTGTCGGACGCTGGAGCGACAGCTCGAACTGCTTGCCGTCGCTCACCGCGTGCACCTCTCCGTTCACGTCCGTGCGGAAGGCCCGCGCATCCACGCCGCGCAGCCGCGCGAGGAGCTCCTTCACCTTCGCGCTCTTGCCCAGGCTGTCATCCCCGCTGATCACCGCCGCCTGGGGCCGCAGCTCCTCCAGGTACGCCTGCGAGTTCGCCCCCTCCACGCCGGGCGAGGCGACCTTCAGCAGCGTGGCGGACGACAGCAGCCCGCGCTCCAGCAGCCGGGCCTCCGTCTCCCCGCGCGCGCCGCCCGCGAAGACGACCGACGTGTCGGCGTACGTCAGGCGCAGCATGATGGAGTTCGCCGCGTTGCGCCCCTCCGCGTCCGGGGCCTCGTTCAGGAGCGGCTCCGCGGGCGCCCGGGGCCAGAGCACCGTGAGGTTCACCCCGTCCTCCAGCGTCAGCCGGACCAGCTCCTTGGGCGCGGACGACGGCGGCGCGGGCGACAGAATCTGCACCCCTCGCGAGCCCACCGCCGTCAGCAGCGCGTCGTAGGCCTTGGACGTGTCCGGCAGCTGCGGCTCCATCAACCGCCGCGCGCCCACGCGCTTGAGCACCGCCTCCAGCGCGCCGTGGTGCTTCGGATCCGGCTGGGTGAGGATCACCAGGTCCAGCTCGCGGCGCAGCAGCTCCGGCAGCCGGTTCACCAGGTGCGACTCGGCGGACGCGGGCCCTGAGTCCACCAGCACCGTGTTGCCCTTCGGCGTGACGATGAGCGCGGCATCCCCCGCGCCCACGTCGAAGAAGTACACGTGGAGCTTCCCGTCCGGCGTGCCGCCGAAGTAGCGCGACTTCTCCGGGGGCTTCTGCGCGGGCGGCGCGGACGGCTGCTGCTGGCAGGCCAGGGAGGCGAGCAGCAGCCCCACTCCCAGCGCGATGCGGGCCTTCATGGATGACAATCCTCGGCGGGGCGGCGCTCACGCAGGGCGTCGGCGCGGCTTGTGTAGACGGTGCGCTCGTTCTTCGAGCGCTTCAGGGTCTTGCAGCTCTCGCGGTGGAACACCTTGCTGCCCTTGAGCGACACGTAGCGCACGCCCGTGTCTTCGGACGCGCTCGTGGGCGCCGGTTCCTTCTCCGTGGAGCGGCCCGCGCGGCCGTGCGGCGTGGGTTCAATGGGGCCGAGCGCCACCGGGCCTCCCGCCTGCTGCGTGCCGGACAGGCTGGTGGCCCCGGCGCCGCCCTTCGTCGAGCGCAGCGTCACGGTCGTGCCGTCGCTCACCGCCATCACCTCGCCGTCCTGGTCGGTGCGGAAGGTGCGGGCGCGCACGTCGCCCAGGCGGCCCAGGACCTCCGGGCTGGGGTGGCCGTAGTCGTTGCCCGCGCCGCAGGAGATGACCGCCGCCTGCGGCTTCACGCGCTCCAGGAAGGCCGCGGTGGAGGAGTGCTTGCCGCCGTGGTGCGCCACCTTCAGCACCGTGGCGGTGAGGTCCACGGGCTTCCGCACCAGCAGCTCCTCCGTGGGCGGCTCCGAGTCCCCCGTGAAGAGGAACGCCGTCTTCCCGTAGGTGAGCTTGGTGACGATGGAGTTCGCGTTCGCGTCCGAGCGCGTGTTCGCGAGGAACGCCTCCTGGGGCACGCGCGGCCAGAGCACGGTGAGCGCCACGCCTTCGCCCAGGCCCACGGTGAGCAGCGTCTGGGGCGCGTTGGGGTTGGGCTCCGGGCTCATCACCTGGCCCACCTCGTGGCCCACGAACTCCAGCAGGTCGCGGTACGCCTCGCTCGAGTGGTCGAAGCCGGGGTCCATGAATCGCCTGGCGCCCACCGCCTTCACCGCCGCGCGCAGCCCACCCAGGTGGTCCAGGTGCGGGTGGGTGAGGATGACCAGGTCCAGCGGGCCCTTCACCAGCTCGCGCAGCCGCGCCGCCAGCCGCGTGCCGGCCTCCGGCGGCCCACCGTCGATGAGCACCGTCTTGCCCGTGGGCGACACGATGAGCGCCGCGTCCCCCTGGCCCACGTCGAGGAAGTAGACCGAGAGCCGGCCCGGGGCGGGGGAGGGGAGGGCCGCGGAGGCCGGAGCCGCCGCGTGGCCCGGCACCGCCGCGAGGAAGAGGACAAGGAGTGCGAGCAGCCGCGCGAAGACCTTCACGGGTTGGAACTCTACAGCCCCGCTCCCCTTCGCGGCACCCCGTGCGTTGACCGGGTGGCGTCTCCCCCCGCGAGCGCTTCCCCGAGGGCCGTTAGTGGGCTAAGGGGCGCGGCATGCCGTCCGACGCCGAAGCCTTCTTCACCGCCCTGGAAGAGCTGGTCGACCAGGCCCGTCATCGTCTGCATGCCTGGAAGCTCCAGCAGGAGGCGGTGCCGCCCGCGCCCGCCGCCGTCCTGAACCCGGAAGCCCCGCGCCCGCCCGGCGTGAAGACCGCCACCGCGCGCGTGGACCCGGCCACCCTCGTGAAGGCCTCGGACCTGGCCCCGTACATCGACCACACGCTGCTCAAGCCGGAGGCGCGCACCGAGGACGTCGTGCGCGTGGCCGAGGAGGCCCGTCAGTACGGCTTCGCCACCGTGTGCGTGAACAGCTGCCACGTGGCCACCGCCGCGCGCGTGCTGGCCGGCTCGAACTGCGTGCCCATCGCCGTGGTGGGCTTCCCCCTGGGCGCCGCGCTGTCGTCCGCGAAGGCCTTCGAGGCGCGCGAGGCCATCCGCGCGGGCGCGCGTGAAATCGACATGGTGCTCAACCTGGGCGCGCTCAAGGCGCACGACTACCAGCGCGTGCACCAGGACATCGCCGAGGTGGTGGAGGCCAGCCACCCCATCCCCGTGAAGGTCATCCTGGAGACGGGCCACCTCACGGACGAGGAGAAGGTCGTCGCGTGCGCGCTGTCCAAGGCCGCGGGCGCCGCGTTCGTGAAGACGTCCACCGGCTTCGGGCCCGGCGGCGCCACGGTGAAGGACATCGAGCTGATGCGCGCGGTGGTGGGCGACGACGTGGGCGTGAAGGCCTCCGGCGGCGTGCGCTCCGCGGAGGACGCCGTGAAGCTCATCCGCGCGGGTGCCAACCGCCTGGGCGCTTCCGCGTCCGTGGCCATCGTCACCGGGCAAATCTCCACCGCGCAGTACTGACCCTTCCGGAGCCGAGCACCGTGACCCCGAAGCAGCGAGAGGACTTCCTCCAGCAGTTGCTCGCGCTCCACGCGGAGCTGACCGGCAAGGCGCCCATGCGCATCGAGCCCAACCGCACCGACGAGGCGCGCGTGGGCGGCGACGAGGACGAGCAGCCCCTCAACGAGATGATGCAGACCATCGCCTCCAGCCGGAACCGCAACACGGACGGCACGCTGGCGCGCGTGGTGAAGGCGCTGGGCAAGCTGCGCGAGGACCCGGACTCCTTCGGCGAGTGCGAGGAGTGCGGCGACGAGATTCCCATGGGCCGCCTCAAGGCCATGCCCTATGCGGAGTTCTGCGTCGCGTGCCAGAACAACAAGGACGGCCCCAAGGGGCCGGTGCGCCGCAAGCACCTCACCGACTACAAGGGCTAAAGAGGCCCCTTCTTCAACCACGAGGCAACGCGCGATGGACACGACCGGACTCAGGGAGCGGGCGGAGGCCTGGCGCAAGGCGGATCCGGATCCGGAGACCCAGGCGGAGCTGGCCAATGTGCTCGCGAAGTCGGACTGGGCGGACCTGGCGGACCGCTTCGCGCAGGACCTGGAGTTCGGCACCGCCGGCCTGCGCGGCGTGCTGGGCGCCGGCCCCAACCGGATGAACCGCGCCGTCGTGCGCCGCACCACCGCGGGCCTGGCGCGCTACCTCAAGGCCACCGTGCCGGACGTCACCACGCGCGGCGTGGTGGTGGGCCGTGACGCGCGCCGCCTGAGCCGCGAGCTGGCGGAGGACACCGCCGCCGTGTTCGTCGCGGAGGGCATCCCCGCGCACGTCTTCCCGGAACCGGTGCCCACGCCCGTCACCGCGTTCGCCGTGCTGCACCTCAACGCCGCCGCCGCGGTGATGGTGACCGCCAGCCACAACCCGCCCGAGTACAACGGCTACAAGGTCTACTGGGGCAACGGCGCTCAAATCGTCCCGCCGCAGGACGTGGGCATCGCGGACGCCATCGCGAAGGTGGAGCCCGCCAATGAAGTGCCCCTGCTCACGCCCGCGGAGGGGCGCGCGAAGGGGCTGTGGCGCGACCTGCCGGAGGACGTGGGCCACGCGTACCTGCGCGCCATCCTGGACCTGCGCCTGTACCGCAAGGGCAGTGACACGCTGTCCATCGTCTACACCGCCATGCACGGCGTGGGCGGCGCGTGGGCGGCGCTCGCGCTCAAGGAGGCGGGCTTCCCGCGCGTGACGCCGGTGGCCGAGCAGCAGCAGCCCGACGGCCGCTTCCCCACCGTGCGCTTCCCCAACCCCGAAGAGCCGGGCGCCATGGACCTGTCGCTCGCCACCGCGGAGCGCGTGAAGGCGGACCTGGTGCTGGCCAACGACCCGGACGCGGACCGGCTCGCGGTGATGGCGCGGGATGCCTCCGGAAAGCTGCGCCTGCTCACCGGCAATGAAGTCGGCGTGCTGCTGGGCCACTACGTCCTCACGCAGGGGACGAAGCGCGCGCGCCCGCACGTCGTCACCACCATCGTGTCCTCCACGCAGCTGGGCGAAATCGCGCGCGGGCTGGACGCCGCGTACGACGAGGTGCTCACCGGCTTCAAGTGGATCGCCAACCGCGCCCTGGAGCGCACGGCGAAGGAGGGCACCCAGTTCGTCTTCGGCTACGAGGAGGCGCTCGGCTACACCGTGGGCACCGCCACGCGCGACAAGGACGGTGTGGGCGCGGCCCTGGTGGTCGCGGACATGGCCGCGTGGTGCGAGGCGCGCGGCGTGACGGTGCTGGGCTACCTGGAGGAGATCCAGCGCCGCTTCGGCCTGCACGTGGGCGCCCAGCGCAACGTGACGCTCCCGGGCGCGGCTGGTGCGCAGACCATCCGCGCCATCATGCAGGCCTTCCGCGCGTCGCCGCCCGCGAACATCGGCGGGTTTCCGGTGACGGCCGTGCGCGACTACCAGAAGGGCGAGGGTGGCCTGCCCCCGTCCAACGTCGTCGCCTTCGCGCTGGAGGGCGGCGGTCGCGTCACCCTGCGCCCCTCCGGCACCGAGCCGAAGATCAAATACTACTTCGAGCACAAGGAGACGCCCGCCCCCGGCGAGCCGCTCCCCCAGGCCCGGCAGCGCGCCGAAGCGAAGCTGGCCGCCCTCATCGACGCGTTCCTGGCCCTGGCCCGTGACCGAGGCCAGCCGTCCTGAGTCCTGAATCACCCTTCAACTCAACCCAACGGGTCGTGGCTCCCGTGCCGCGGCCCTTCGCTGAAAGGAACCTCGTGAAGCGCTTCATTCCTGGTTTCCTCCTGGCCGTGCTCCTGGCCGTCCCTGGCACCGCGATGGCTCGCGGTCAGGGCTGGTCCCTGCTGGCGGCGGAAACCGTCGGCTCGGGCCGCAACGTGTTCAGCGCGCAGATCGGCTTCCCGGGCCTGTCGCTGGGCCTGCTCCACGGCGGCTCGGACACCGTGGATATTGGCGGCAAGTTCAGCTTCAACTGGGGCCGTGAAGGCCTGGTGGACGCGTCCGACGCGGGCCTCAAGCTCCAGGGCTGGCTGCGCGTGATGATCGCCAAGACGGACAAGGTGGCCTTCGGCGTCACCTTCCAGCCGGGGCCGTTCGTCTACTTCCCCCGGGGGAACACGATGTTCGGCATGGCGCTGCCGGTGGCGTTCGTGGTGGGCATCCCCGTGGGCAGCGCGCTGATGATCAACGCCGGCATTGACGTGCCGTTCAACGTCTACTTCGGCGAGGGCATCGGGCCGGTCATCCCCATCCTCTTCGGAGGCGGCCTGGAGTACTACGTGAACAACAACCTCAACGTGAACTTCAACCTGCGGCTGGGGCCCTCCATCGTCCCGCGCTTCGACGACAGCTACTTCACGATGGAAGCGCTGGCGGGCGTGGCCTACCGCTTCTAGCCGGCATCACGCGGGCGGGGATGCGCTCCCCGCCCGTGTGGTGGCTTCAACGCGGCTACCAGGACGACGTCTGCTCGGGCAGCTCCACCGTGAAGGTGCTGCCCAGGTTGACGCGGCTCTTCGCGGTCAGCTTGCCACCCATGCTCTCCACCAGGGTGCGCGCCACCGTGAGGCCCAGGCCCACGCTCTTCTCCGGGGCCTTGGTCGTGTAGTACGGCGAGAAGATGGCCTGCAGCTCATCCTCGAAGATGCCGATGCCGGTGTCCTTCACGAAGATCTGCGGGCCGAACTCGCCGAACATGTCCGGCAGCTCCACGCCCACCTGCACCACGCGCGGCCGGTCCTTCACGTCTTCCACGGCGTCCACCGCGTTGCAGACCAGCTCCGCCACCACCTGCTCCACCTGACGGCGGTTGAACACGACGGCGATGGGGTCCTCCGGCAGCACCGCGCGCACGTCCGCGCGGCCCAGGCGTCCGGCGGCGCGCAGGCGCGACACCACCTCCGGCACCACCTCCCGCAAATCGAAGCGCTGGATGTCCTTGGGGCTGGTGGGGCCCAGGGACAGCAGGTGCTGGCCGTGCAGGCGCATCTGCTCACCCGCCACGCCCAGCTTGAGCAGCTCCTCCGAGTCCGGCGGCAGCCCCTGGGCGGCGCGGGCGCGCACGTGCTCCAGCGCCCGCTGCAGGCCCACGCCCAGCTGGTCCATCTGCGTGGCCAGGTCCGCGGCCAGCGTGCCCACGCGCGCCAGGCGTTCCATGCGCACCCAGCGCGTGCGCGGGTCCTGGAGCACTTCCTGGAGGCCGCCCTGCTCGCGGTGCGCCTTGAGCTCCAGCAGGGTGTGGACGCGCACCTTCAGCTCCAGCGGGTCCAGCGGTTCAGTCGTCAGCAAGTCGTCCACACCTGCCTCCAACACCTCGCGGCGCGTCTGGCGGTCCGCGGAAGGCGTGAGCATGAGGATGGGGAACTGCGGCGGGGAGAGTTCCTCGCGAAGGCGCCGGTACGCGGCCAGGCCCACCGTGCGGGCCCGCTCCACGTCCAGCAGCACCAGGTCCGCGGAGTGGCGCGACACCGCCTCCAGCGCGGCCGTCGTCCCGCTGGCGGGCAGCACGTCGTAGCCCGCCGGCGTCAGGATGGAGCGCACCCGCTCGATGCCGCCGGATTCCACGCCGACCGCGATGACCCGCGGGCGCTGGGGTGACGTCGAGCCTGTTGCCGTCGTCTGCATGTTCATGCCACCCCAGCCTGGAAACCGGATGGGCCAACGCCCGCAGGCGCTGTCCCGAACCCGGGGGACCGCGTCCCGGAACCGCACAGGCCTGGATGCTGCGCCTGCCCGGTATCCGCTACGCAATCCGACATGGTCACACTCCCATGCCAGCGGCATGCCGGACGTCCACCCAACGGCAGATCAGCCCACACTGGAAAGTCCGAAAAGCGTGATCCAATAAGGTCAGGGGGTTGGCGGACCGCCGGACGATGACCAGACGCATCAGGACAGGTGAGCGCTTCAAATTTGGCAGGTCGAACCTGACCAAAAGTGATTTCCGACCCGGGTCCCGGGCTACCCCTTCCCTCTCAAAATGGTCAGCGGGATTCCTGCTCGAACGGAACGCCCAGCGCGGCGGGGGCGTGGCCCCGCTGGCCCTGGAGCGCCAGGACGAGGAGGGTCAACAGGTAGGGCAGGGCGAGCAGGAAGCCCTGGGGAACCAGGTCGAGGAGCCAGGGAGCGCTGGAGGCCAGGCCAATCCTCAGCGCGTTGCCGGCGGCGAAGAAGAGCGCGGCGGCGAAGGCGCCCAGGGGCGTCCAGCGGCCGAACACCATGGCGGCCAGGGCCATGAAGCCCAGGCCGGAGGGCGTGTGCTGTTCGAAGCGGTCCAGGACGGTGGTGGACAGCACCGCGCCGCCCAGGCCCGCCATCATCCCGCCGCCCAGCACCGCGCCCCAGCGCAGGGCGGGCACGGACAGGCCCAGCGTGGCCACCGCGTGCGGCTTGTCGCCCACGGCGCGCAGGCGCAGGCCCAGCGGCGTGCGCGACAGGAGCAGGTGGAAGAGGAAGGGCAGGGTGAGCGCCAGGTACGTGGGCGCCGCGTGGCCGGACAGCGCGCCCAGCAGCGGGACGTGGGACAGGCCCGGGATGTTCCAGCGCGACAGCTGGGTGATGGAGGGCGTGCCGTTGGGGCCGAAGAACGACTCCAGCAGGTAGGTGCCGCCGGCCATGGCCACCAGGTTGAGGGCCATGCCGGAGACGACCTGATCCGACCGCCAGCGGATGCTGAGGAAGCCATGCACCGCGGCGATGCCCGCGCCCGCGGCCATGCCCACCCCCACCGCGAGCGGCGTGGGCATCACGAGCGCCGCCACCGCCGCGCAGAAGGCGCCGGTGCGCATCATGCCCTCCACGCCCACGCTCACCACGCCGGCGCGCTCGGAGAGCATGGCGCCCAGCGCGGCGAACACCAGGGCGGGAGCCGCGTCCAGGGTGGAGAAGAGGAGCGAGTGGAGCACCTCAAACACGGGGCACCTCCGCTCCGGCCTGGGCCGGACCCTGGGCCTGGGCCTGGGCCCGCTTCTGGCGCCGCGCCAGCAGGGCCAGCCACACCATGCGGCCCGCGACGAAGAGCAGCGCGAAGCCCTGGATGAGCTCCGGGAAGCTCTTGTGCACGCCCAGCAGCTGCATGCGAGTTCCGCCCGCGCGCAGGATGCCGAAGACGATCGCGGACAGCGCCGCGCCCAGCGGGTGGTTGTTGCCGATGAGCGCGATGGCGATGCCGTCGAAGCCGTACGGAGCGCCCAGCGAGCCCGGGTAGCGGCCCTCCGTGCCCAGCACCAGCACCGCGCCCGCGAGGCCCGCCAGCGCGCCCGCGAGCGCCATGGCCCCGCCCGCGCGCCAAAGCGTGGGGATGCCCGCGGCCCGGGCCGCCTCCGGGGTGAGGCCCACGGCGCGCGTCTCATAGCCGGAGCGCGTGCGGGTCAGCCACACCCAGACACCGAACGCCGCGGCGAGCGCCAGCGGGAAGCCCAGGTTGAGGCGCGAGCTGTCACCCAGGAGCCGGGGCAGCTGCGCGGAGGGCAGGATTTCGGCGGTGCCGGTGATGGACGACGCGCCCTCCGCCACGGCGCGCAGCGGACCGATGACGAGCCAGTTGTCCACCAGGCTCACCGCCACCCAGTTGAGCATGATGGTGGAGATGACCTCGTGCACGCCGCGCTTGAGCTTCAGCACGCCCGCGATGCTCGCCCACGCCGCGCCCGCCACCGCCGCGGCGATGAGGGCCAGCGGGACGTGGAGCAATCCGGGCAGCGACACGTGCGCGCCCACGAGCGCCGCGGCCAGCGCGCCCCAGATCATCTGTCCCTGCGCGCCGATGTTGAACAGGCCCACCTTGAAGGCCACCGCCACGGACAGGCCGGTGAGGGTGAGCAGCGCGGCCTTCATCGCGGCCTCGCCCAGGGGGCGCACCACGCTGGTGGTGCTGCCGCCGTCCAGGAAGGCGGGCCAGTTGCCCACGCCGCCCCAGAGCATCTGGAGATAGGCGCGCGTGGCGGTGTCCGCGTCGCGTGTGATGGCGATGAGCAGCCAGCACACCGCGAGCGCCAGCAGCACGGAGAGCACCGACGGCAGCACCTGCCGCGTCCGCTCACCCATGGCTTGCCTCCGCGCCCAGCATGCGGCGGCCCAGCTCGCGCTCGTCCAGGTCCTTGCGCGGGAAGTGCCCCGTCACGCGGCCCTCGTAGAGGACGTAGACGCGGTCGGACAGGGCCAGCACCTCCTCCAGGTCCAGCGACACCATCACCACTCCCGCACCCCGCGCCTTCGCATCACGAAGGCGTTCATGCACCTGCGCCACCGCGCCGATGTCCAGCCCGCGGGTGGGCTGCACGACGACGAGCAGCTTCGGATCCGCGTCCAGCTCGCGCGCCACCACGACCTTCTGCTGGTTGCCGCCGGACAGCGCCTGGAGCGCCACCACCGGGTCGTTCGGGCGCACGTCGTAGCCGGTCAGCAGCTGGTTCGTGCGCTCTCGGCGGCCCTTGAAGTCCACCCACGGCCCGCGCGCGAACGGCGGCTGACGGTGGCGGCCCAGGGCCACGTTCTCCTCCACCGTCATCGCCTTCACCACCGCGCGGGCCAGGCGGTCCTCGGGCACGTGGCCCACGCCGCGCGCCTTCGCCAGCGCCGGGGTCAGCCCCGCCAGGGGACCGCCGAGCAGCGTGCCTTCACCGCCGTCCAGCTTGCGCAGGCCCGTGAGCACCTCCGCCAGCTCGCGCTGCCCGTTGCCGTCCACCCCGGCGATGCCGACGATTTCGCCCGCGCGCACGGTGAGGCTAACGCCCTGGAGCGCCGGACGGCCGTTGTCACCCGTCGCCCGCAGGTCCTTCGCTTCGAGCACGACCGGGCCCGTCGCCGCTTCCTGCGTGCCGGACGCGACCGCGGGCACGCCGGTCATCGCGGCGCCCCTGGACCCTTCACCCACCATCAGCGCGGCCAGCGCGGAGACGGTCGTCTCACTGGCGCGCACCTCCGCCACGGTGCGGCCCCGGCGCATCACCGCCACGCGGTCCGCCACGCCCAGCACCTCCTTCAGCTTGTGGCTGATCAGCACCACCGTGCGGCCCTGCGCCACCAGTCCGCGCATCACCTGCGACAGCTCGTCGGACTCCTGCGGCGTGAGCACGGCGGTGGGCTCGTCCAGGATGAGCACCTGCGCGCCCCGGTGCAGCGCCTTGACGATTTCGACCTTCTGCTGCGAGCCCACCGTGAGCGTGTCCACGCGGGCCCGAGGGTCCAACTGGAAGCCGAAGCGCTTCGCGGTGGCCGCCACCTCGTCACAGGCGCGGTCCAGGTCCAGCAGGCCACGCTTCGTGGGCTCGCGGCCCAGCACCACGTTCTCCGCCACCGTCAGCGTGGGCACGAGCATGAAGTGCTGGTGCACCATGCCAATGCCCTTCGCGATGGCGTCGCGAGGGCTCTTGAAGCGCACCGGCTTGCCGTCCATCAGGAACGTGCCCGCGTCCGGGTGGTAGAGCCCGTAGAGCACGTTCATCAGGCTGGACTTGCCCGCGCCGTTCTCGCCCACCACGGCGAGCAGCTCCCCCGGGACGATGTCCAGCGACGCGTCCTCCAGGGACACGCACGACCCGAAGCGCTTCGCGATGTGCTGGAGGGAGATCAGGGCTGCGCGACCTGGAAGGAGGACAGCTCCGCCTGCGTGCCCGGCACGGAGATCTTCCCGGTGAGGATCTGCTGCCGCAGCTCCTCCACCTTCTGGAGCGCCTCCGCCTTGCCCGGGAACTCCACGCGCACGTCCGCCATGCCCACGCCGTTCTCCTTCAGGCCCAGCACCTGCTCACCCGCCGTCAGCTTGCCGTCCACCAGGTCCTTCGCCGCCTGGTACACGGCCAGGTCGCTGTGCTTCACCATGGACGTGAGGATGGCGTCCGGCGCCAGGTGCGACTGATCCGAGTCCACGCCGATGGCGAACACCGTCTTGCCCGCCGCCCGCGCCTCCTTCACCGCCTGGATGACGCCCAGGCCGTCCGTGCCCGCCGCGTGGAAGATGACGTCCGCGCCCTTGGCGATGAGGTCCTGCGCCACTTCCTTGCCCGCGGACACGCTGTTGAAGCTGCCCGTGTACACGGCCATCAGCGCGTCCGCCGCCTTCGCGTTCGTGGTGCGCACGCCCGCGCGGTAGCCCACGTCGAAGCGCTTGATGAGGGGCACCTCGATGCCGCCCACGAAGCCCACCTTGTTCGTCTTCGTCACGAGCCCCGCCAGCGCGCCCACGAGGAAGCTGCCCTCCTGCTCCTTGAAGAGCACCGTGCGCACGTTGGGCAGCGACTTCGGCTTGCCCTGCGGATCCAGAAGCTGGCTGTCGATGAGCAGGAACCTGGCGTCCGGGTTCTCCGTGGCCACGTCGCGCACCGCGTTGGCCAGCAGGTACCCGTTGCCGATGGTCAGCTTCGCGCCCTGTTCCACGAGCAGCTGGAGGTTGGGGGCGTAGTCCTCCTGCGCCTTGCTCTGGAGCACCAGCGGCTGGATGGGCAGCGGCTTCACTTCCGGTGCGAGCGCGGCGAGGTCGGAGGAGATGGACTGACGCACTTCGCCAGCGGGGGCGTCCACGTACTTGCCGCCCTCGTACTTCTTGCCGGCGGCCCACAGCTCCAGGCCGCGCAGGGACGCGTCGTTGAACGAGTGGTCACCCCGGCCGCCCACGTCGATGACGAGCCCCACGACCACGGGTTTCCCCTCGGGGGACTTCGTGGCGGTGGAAGTCTGGGAGGGGGCCTTGGGGGCGTCCTCGGACTTCTTGGAACAGGCGCACAGGAGCGCGGCCAGGGCAAACACGTGGAGTCGACGGAGCATCATGGGGCTGGCTATCTACCAGATGCGGCCAGGGCTTTCCTTCTGCTATGGCCTTGCCCCGTGCAACCCTACGAGCTCATCAAGGCCAAGCGCGACGGCGGAAAGCTGGACCCGTCCGACATCCAGGCGTTCATCCAGGCGTACACCGCCGGCACCGTGGCCGACTACCAGATGGCCGCCATGTGCATGGCCATCTTCTTCAAGGGGCTGGACTCCCGGGAGCTGGGGGCGTGGGCCCGCGCCATGCTCCACTCCGGTGAGGTCCTGGACCTCTCCGACACGCCGGCCATCAAGGTGGACAAGCACTCCACCGGTGGCGTGGGCGACAAGGTGTCCCTGAGCCTCGCGCCCCTGGCGGCGGCCTGCGGCGTGCCCGTGCCCATGATTTCGGGTCGCGGCCTGGGCCACACCGGCGGCACCCTGGACAAGCTGGAGTCCATCCCCGGCTTCAACGTGAACCTGTCCACCGCGGACTACCGCCGGCTGGTGCGCGAGGTGGGGTGCTGCCTCATCGGCCAGACGGCCCAGGTGGCCCCCGCGGACAAGAAGCTCTACGCGCTGCGCGACGTGACGGCGACGGTGGACTGCATCCCGCTCATCGCGTCGTCCATCATGAGCAAGAAGCTGGCGGAGGGCATCGACGCGCTGGTGCTCGACGTGAAGGTGGGCAGCGGCGCCTTCATGAAGACGGCGGACGACGCGCGCGTGCTGGCCCGCACCATGATTGGCCTGGGCGCGGAGATGAACCGCAAGGTCGTGGCCCTGCTCACGGACATGGATCAGCCCCTGGGCCGCCAGGTGGGCAACGCCCTGGAGGTCCGCGAGGCCGTGGACATGCTCCGCGGCGAGGCGCCCGACGACTACACGGAGATCACCTACGCCCTGACGGCGGAGATGCTGGTGCTGGGCAAGAAGGCCGCCACGGTGGAGGAGGCGCGCGGGATGCTGCGCCGCTCCGTGGAGGACGGCAGCGCCATCAAGAAGCTCAAGGAGATCGTCCAGTCACAGGGCGGCGACCCGCGCTCCATCGACGACTACTCGATCTTGCCCACGGCGAAGGCCACGACGGACGTGGTGGCGCCGAAGGACGGCTTCGTCACCGGCATCCACACGGAGGGCGTGGGCCTGGCGGCGGTGGCGCTGGGCGCGGGCCGGCAGCGGGTGGACAGCAAGATCGACCCGGCCGTGGGCTTCACGCTGCTCAAGAAGGTGGGCGACGCGGTGAAGCAGGGCGAGCCCCTGGTGCAGGTGCACTACAACGACGCCGGTCCGGTGGAGGACGTGAAGGCGCGCCTGCTCGCGGCCTACCGGTTCGGCGACCGGGCGCCCGCGGCCCGCCCGCTGGTGCTGGAGCGGCTGGAGTAGTTACGCAATCGCCATGGCCCCCACGTTCCGCGACCTGCTGTCGGAAGTGAAGAAGGAGATCCGCGAGGTCTCCCATGAGCACGTCCACACGCTGCTGGGCTCGGGCTCGAAGGTGAAGCTCGTGGACGTGCGCGAGGCCGACGAATACGCGGGGGGCCGGCTCCCCGGCGCGGTGCACATCCCCCGGGGCTACCTGGAGCTGCGCATCGAGGAGAAGGCGGACCGCGACGAGGAGCTCGTCCTCTACTGCGCGGGGGGCACCCGGAGCGCGCTCGCGGCCCGCACGCTGCGGGAGATGGGCTACACGCGCGTGTCCTCGCTCGCGGGTGGCTACAACCGCTGGAGCGACGCGGCCCTCCCGGTGGAGAAGCCCGTCGTGCTCTCCGCCGAGCAGAAGGAGCGCTACCGCCGCCACCTCATCCTCCCGGAGGTGGGGGAGGAGGGGCAGGCGAAGCTCCTGAAGTCGAAGGTGCTGCTCTTGGGTGCGGGCGGGCTGGGCTCTCCGGCGGCGCTGTACCTGGCCGCGGCGGGCGTGGGCACGCTGGGCGTGGTGGACGCGGACGTGGTGGACCTGAGCAACCTCCAGCGCCAGGTGCTGCACACCCTGGAGCGCCGGGGCCAGCCCAAGGTCCAGAGCGCGAAGGCCGCCATGGAGGCCATCAACCCGGACGTGAAGGTGGTGCCGTTCCAGGAGCGGCTCACCACGGCCAACGTGGAGCGCATCCTCGCGGACTTCGACCTGGTGCTGGACGGCGGGGACAACTTCCCCACGCGCTACCTGCTCAACGACGCGTGCGTGCTGATGGGCAAGCCCAACATCCACGGCTCCGTGTTCCGCTTCGAGGGGCAGGTGACCACCTTCCTGCCCGGCCAGGGACCCTGCTACCGCTGCCTCTACCCCGCGCCGCCCCCGCCGGAGCTGGCGCCGTCGTGCGCGGAAGCCGGCGTGCTGGGCGTGCTGCCCGGGCTCATCGGGATGCTCCAGGCGACGGAGGCCCTGAAGCTGCTGCTCGGGGTGGGGGAGTCGCTCGAGGGGCGGCTGCTCACCTTCGACGCGCTGGGCACCCGCTTCCAGGAGCTCAAGCTGCGCCGGGACCCGGAGTGCCCCGTGTGCGCGCCGGGAGCGAAGGTGGAGCTCATCGATTACGAGCAGTTCTGCTCCACGGGAGGCTGATCGCCCCGGGGGATGCATTTTCAGGAGCAGCGGAGCGGACGGGCCCGCGTATGATGCGCCGGCCTGGACCCGGGGCGGTGGTGGAACGCGACCCGGGTCGGATACGAGAGCGGCAGCGGCAGGGAGACGACGGCGATGTCCGAGCAGAACGAGAACCAGGACACCAGGACGGGAGAGGACCGGCGCGATTCGCCCCGCGTCCCCATGCGCCTGAAGGTCCGGCGGGAGGGGGCGGAGGCCTTCCTGGAC
>NZ_RAVY01000185.1:0-19064 GCF_003611625.1 Corallococcus sp. CA054B | reverse complement strand
CGTGTAGAGGACGTCCAGCGTGCCCTCGGCGTCTTCGTGCTGGCTCGGAGGGGGCGCGTGGCTCGCGCCCACCACCGCGTCCACCAGCTCCGCGCGGGACGTGAAGCGCTGCTCCTCCACGAAGTAGCTGCCGACGTAGCTGGCGCCCAGGCCCAGCACGGCGATGATCGCCAGGCCCAGCACCACCCCTCGCACCAGCCGCGCCACGGCCCCAGGCACCTGGGCGAGTCGGACACCGCGGGGGGCATGGGGGATGGCGAGCTGCATGGCGGGCGCGGAGCCTACTTCACGACCGGTGCTCGTGCTGCATTCGTGCCCGCGTCAGCGATTCAGCCGCTCCAGGAAGCCGAAGCGAACCCGAGGCGGCCATCGGCGGATGGGGAACGGCGGAACCACACTCTGCTCAGGGGCCAGCGTGCTCCCAGGCCGGGTCCTCCGCCGCGAACTGCTGGAGCCACCCGCGCACGGTGAGTCCCGCGCCGTTCGCGGCGTCCGGATGGGAGAGGAGCACGTGGGGATTGCCCGGCAGGTAGAAGGTCTTCACGTTCGGCGCCGCGGACGCGCGGGCCGCCTCCAGGCCGGACTGCACCTGCGCGCCCTCCAGTCCGAAGTAGAGGGAGATGGTGCCGTCCTGGAGATACCCCAGCATCCCGTAGCGCCGGGGCGCGGTGAGCAGCCGCGCGGACGCGTCCAGCACCGCCGACATGCGCGCGTCGCACCCGGTACAGCCAGGTGGGAACTCCAGGCCCCAGGTCGCACGCATCGTGCCGTAGCGGCCGTCCCCCTGCGTGTCGATGACGAGCCCTGAATCATTCAGCACGTCCACCCGCGCCCAGGGCAAGGCCTTCTGCACGCGCCACGCATGGAACGTCGCCCCGTAGCCGCCCGCGCTGATGCCGGTGAGCCAGACGCGATCCGCCTGAGGGAAGGTCGGCTGGAGCCGGCGCAGGTACGCATCCATGTTCCGGGCGCCGACGTGTTCGACGTTCTTGGGGCCGAACCAGTCATACGTGTGGATGCGGGTGCCCGCGTGGAGGTCGCCCGTGCAATAGGGGATGTAGACGAAGCTCGCGTCGCGGAAGGGATTGCGGACGTCGTCACGGTCGAAGAGCACCGAAAGGTTCGGCGCGCGCGCCTCGGCCAGCACGGGATCCGCGCCCATCGTGTCGGTGATGTGGGTGGCCGCGCCCAACGCGCAGGCGGCGGCCTCCCAGCACGCGCCACCGCCCGCGAGGAAGATGACGACCCGCTTGGAACGGTCCGTGAGGTTGACGGCCATGCCCGTGGACGTCCCGTTCGCGCAGTGGGCGTCAGGAACGGGCACGAACGTCCAGGACTCACGGGGCGCGTCGATGGGGGCGCCCGCGTCCACCGTGTAGGGGATGGACGGGAGGTCGTAGTCACCGGCTCCCGCGTCCGGCACCCCACCGCTGTCTCCGGGAGGATTCGCGCAGGCGGAAAGGGCCAGGATACCCAGGAGCGTCACGAGGCGGGTCTGCATGTCTATTCAATAACACACATGCCAGGCGTGGCCTCGCCCCCCTCCAGACTCAAGGCCCCGCGGCGCCATCCGTGGCTGGGGGCCGGACCACGAGGACGTCGCAGCCGGCCTCGCGAATCACATCCGTCGCCACGCTCCCGAGCAGGATGCGAGACAGGCCGGAGCGCGCCTGGGTGCCGAGCGCGAGCAGGTCCGCCCGGTGCCGGCGCGCCTCCTTCAGGATGATGGAGTACGGGCTGCCGTGCTCGAGGGCCTGACGGTAATGCAGGCCCAGGGCGTCCAGGTGCCGGTGAATCGGGCGCAGCTCTCGCAGCGCCGAGTCCTTGAACCGCTCCCGGTACCGCGCGCGCTCCTCAAGCGTCAGTCCGGGGAAGACCATGTACTCCAGCGGCGACTCATAGGCGTGGACGAGCCGCAGCGGAGTGCGCGGCTCCAGCAGGGCGGGCAGGAAGTCCACGACGCGCAACGACGTCTCCTCGGCGTCCACGGCCACCAGGGGGCGGCGGTACCGGTCCTCCACGAGCCCGTGGACCACGAGCACCGGGGGCAGGCCGTACCGGATGACGTGCTCGGCGGTGGAGCCCAGGAAGAGGTCCCGGACGGGCCGTCGGCCATGCCGGCCCAGGACGATCAGGTCCGAGCCAGCCGTCTGGGCCAGGCGCTCGAGGGTGGGAGCAGGCTTCCCGAACACAAGCCGCGCCTCGACGGAGGCGTTGGAGCCCGCGTCGTGGATCGAGGCGTGGAGCTCCTGCGCGACGACCGCCAGCGTCCTGGCGGCCCGCTCCCGGGCCTGCTCCACGAACTCCCTGGGCGCCCGTCCCGGCAGTGCGTGCACCAGGGTGACGGCGGCCCCCGGGGCGAGCGGCAGGCGGGCGGTCCGATGCACGGCGCGCGCTCCGGCGGGTGAAAAGTCGGTGGCAACGAGCACCGTCCGGAGGAGCGGCAGCGGCTTTTGCGTGGGGGTCATTCCGTAGGATAGGCAACCGCTGCCCGAGCCGCGCCAGGAAGCATCGCCCCACGTCCGGGAGCCCTACCCTCCGCTCGCCAGCACGCTGTCGTGGACGGCCGCGCCCGCGCGGTTCAGAAGCGTGCGCTGTTCCGCGCGCAGCTGCGACGCGGCCTCGTACTCCTGCCTGGCCACGATGCCCCAGCCAGGTCCAGCGCGGCTCCGACGGCGCGCAGGCCACCGCGAGCCGAACGGGGCGTACCGTTTCAGTCCGGAACACCCAACAGCTCTGTCTGATATTGCTCAACCTCGCCTGAGCGCCGAACTACCGATGAACGGGGACGAGCGTCAGGAGAGCTCCGCATGCCGCCACGATGGTCAATTCACCTGCTGCTCTTGATGCTTGTCGGGTGCGGTAGCGCGACAAGAACGGTTCGTCTGGACACGGGCCAGGGCAAGCCCATCACTTTTACTTCGCGCTCTAGTGGCGTGAGGCCAGTGGAGTTGGACAAGGACGACTTCGAGAAGGCCGTGGCGAAGTTGGGCCAAGACGTGTCCTGGTCCGCGAGGCTGCGCTCGGACCCCCAACGGCAGTTCTGGTTCTCCGCGAATGATGCATATGCAGGCGCACGAGGACGCCCCCGTCTCGTGAATGCTGCCTTGGGGCAGGAGTCGAACAACAACGACCTCGCATCGGCCAAGTCATGGAGGCCCGTGGCGGATTCAGAACTCACGAGCGCCTACAGCCGCTGGTGCGAGCGGACGCAGCGCACCCGAGACTGCCTTCGTCTGCTGGAGGGCGGCCCCATTCTTGGCCCAGAGGCCAGGCGCACCCTGGCGCTCCAATTCGCCATGGGCTCGGTGATGGACGAGACCCGGCAAGCGCTGGGAGCAATGGTGGATCCAGTTGCGGTGCGGAACACCATCACTGCCGCCATGGCCATGTACCTTGGCCTCTGGTTGCTTCCCGAACCGGTCAGCAAGGGCGTAGCCGCCACTCTGACGGCATGCCTCATTGCATACCTGGGAGTGGATACAGTTTGGAATCTCATCGCAGGGTGGCGGCAGCTTGCCGCGGACGTAGCAGTCGCCACGACCTTCGACGAAGTACGCACGGCTGGTGACAAGTACGGCAAGGTGATGGGCGAAAACGCGGCGCGTGTCTTCGTCATGCTCGCGACCGCCGCCATTGGAAGCACTTCCGGGCTGGCGGCCAAGGCATCGGGGCTGCCGGGTTCGGTTCAGGCGGCGCGGCTGGCTGAGGCTCAGGGAGGTTTCCGGTTTACGGCAATCTCGGAAGTGGGCTCGGTGGCGATACCCGCCGAGGGGGCCATCACCATCACACTGGCTCCGGGTGCGCTGGCCATGACCGCAGGAGGGCCGGGCGCCGGTAGCACACTCAAGGTGGACGCTGACGGCCCCTGGCACCACATCGCTTCAGACAAGTTCAGCACGTCCACCAACAATGGGGGACCCTGGACACCCAGGTACCAGGAAATCTTCGACCGAGCGGGCATGTCTCTCGACGATGCGACGAACCAGGTCCGCGTTCCGGGCCACAGGGGGCCACACCCGAGGAAGTACCATGAGGAGGTCTACGAGCGGCTGGACGAAGCGACAGCGACCTGCAAGAGCATTGAGCGTTGCCGGGAAGCGCTGACCAGGATCCTCGGGGTGTTGGCGCGCGAGCTCTCAGAACCAGGGACCAGGCTCAACCGGCTGGTAACCCGAATCGAATGACGGAATTGCCTCATGCCGACGCGGTTCTTCAAATTGAATGATGATGTGTACCTCTCCGGCAGGTGGGAATTGGGGCATCCGCTCGATCAGGAAGGCCGGAAGCTCGATGATCCGTGGCAGTTCAGGATCGGGCAGCGGGCGCCCGTGGATGAGCGCATCAGGATCCCCATCAAGATCGCTGGAAGACCGCTCGATTTTTCCCACGCGGCATTCAGCATCCCGATCGTCCATGCTCGGGTGGCTTCCCTCTTCACCGAGGTGGCACCCAACGACGTACAACTCATTCCGGTGGAGATTGACGGCCAGCCCGCTCAACACTTCATCCTCAACGCGACCCGGTTGGTGAAGTGCATCGACGACGCTGCGTGCGAGGAGGTGCGCTACTGGACCCCGGAGGACGGGATGCCTGAAAAGGTGGGGACGTACTCCTCGGTGTCTGGGATGCGCATCGACACAGCGAAGGTGGAGGGCGCCAAGGTCTTCCGCACCTGGGGCTGGACCGTGGCCCTGATCGTTTCCGAGAACCTCAAGGACGCTCTGGCACACGCAGGCACCACCGGCGTGAAGTTCACGGACGTCACCGGCCCAGCTGTTGACGGGTGAGGAGCGAGCTCCATTCTCGCCCCTCATTCACGCCCGTGTCAGCGCTTCAGCCGCTCCAGGAAGATGGCCGCGTTGCGAGGCCCCAGGCCGTCGTAGGAGCCCAGGCGGTTGCCCACCTCCCGCAGGAAGTGGATCCACTGGTCCTTCTTCGACAGGTCTGGCGGCACGGTGATGCCCACGGTGTTGTACGGGTAGTTGCGCACCAGCTCCGCGAACTTGTTCAGCGCGTCCGGGTGGCCCTTGGCGGTCACGTTGCCGGCACCGCCAATCGCGAGGAGCATCCGGTATCGCTGGTCTGGCGTGAGGCCGAAGTCGTTGGCCACCTTGTCCAGTTGGGGCAGCGTGGACGCCGCGCCGGGGAAGAAGTCCGGGAACGTCTTGCCCAGCTGGAGCACCTGGTCGCGCGTCCACCCGGTGGACTTCACCAGCGACTCCACCTGCTCCGGCGACGAGTACCGCTCCAGGTGGGTGACCTGCTCCGCGTCGGCCCCCGCGCGGGTCAGCAGCGTGCGCTGCTCCGCGCGCAACTGGGACGCGGCCTCGTACTCCTGCCGGGACAGGATGCTCATACTGACCAGCTCTCCGATGAGGTAGACCGCCGCGCCCGCCGCCGCCAGCGGGACGCCCACGCCCGTGGAGCCCATGGCGATCAGCGCCCCGCCGACGATGCCCATCGCGTCCCCGGCGATGGACATGCCCGTGCCCGCGTTGCCCTGCCCCGCAGCGATCTCCTTGCCCTGCACCACCAGGTCCAGCGCGGCCCCGAAGGCGCCCAGGCCTCCCGCGAACCGCGTGGCCACCAGCGCTCCGCCGGACTTGTTCACCGCGCTCAGCGCGGTGCTCGTGAGGCTGGCCATCTGCTGCGCGGTGAAGGTCCCCGCCCACAGCGTGCCCAGGGGATCCTTCGCCGCCGCGGAGTGCTTCGTCTGGAGGACGCCCAGCACCAGCCCCGCCGCCGCGAAGGGCGTGCCCCACGGTGACGAGCGGGACTCCATCTGCTGCAACGTCTTCAAGCCCTTCTGTGGATTGCCGCCCGCCAGATCCCGCAGGCCCGAGAGCCCCGTGCGCATCGCCTGCGGAAGGCTGTTGACCTGCAGGTCCGCCTTCGCGCCGCCCAGCTGCTGCGCCAGGTAGCCTTCGACCAGCAGCTTCTGGATTTCGTCCACCGCCTGCGTCGGCGTGGCGTTGGGGAACTTCTCGTAGAAGCTCACCAGCGCGCCGGACACGGCCTTCTCGCGCACGGTGTCCAGCGGCAGCGACTTCATGAAGGGCGCGAACGCGGAGCCGGGCGCCTCCATCTTCGCGGCCCACTTGAGCGCCTCGCCCGCGCTCTTCGACTGGGCCAGCGCGGTGTACGCGGCCTGGATGGACCGGGCATGCGCGGAGCCATCCGGCCCCCGCAGCGCCTGCTCCAGTTGGGGCGCGTTCTTCGCGAGCGTGGTCTCCAGCGCCTTCGCCTTCTCGTCGAAGCGCGCGTAGTCCTTCCCGTGCAGCTTGCGGAACTCCTCGATGTACGCGCGCTGCTGGTTGTCGGTGAGGTACGGCCCGAAGGACGCGATGTCCCCCGCGAGCCGCTGCTCCAGCGCGTTGCGCTCCGCCAGGGCCCCCGTGTACGCCTGCTCGGCGGCGTGCACCTGGGACACCGCGGTGTCCAGCTTCGCGTCCACGGCCGCGCCCGCGCTGCCCAGGCAGGACACCAGCACGTCGCGGTCCGCGGGCAGCAGGTGGCCCCGCTTCGCCGCCGCCTCCAGCGCGGGCTTCATCGTCGTGGGGCTCCCCTGCCTCGCCACCGCCTCCAGCGCGCAGTCCGCCACCCGCAGCGTGCCCACGGAGGTGATGCCCGGAGGGCGCGGCGGCGGGTTGGGCACCGCCTCCTTCACGCCATGGGCGAAGTCCTTGCTCAGCGCGTCCTCCAGCGTGCGCGCGGGCGTGGCCTGCAACAAATCCATCAGCTTCGCCTGGAGCGCGGGGTTGCCCGCCGCCTTCTCCAGCGCCGCGTTCGCCGCGCCGGTGAGGTTGCGCGCCTGCGAGTACCCCTGCGTCAGCAGCGTCCACGCCTCCGCCACGTTCACGGTGGACGCGCTGTCCCCCACCGCTTGCGTGGACGAAACACCGCTCGAAGCCATCGTGCTGTATCCCAGCAGGTCCGGTCCCTTGCGCGGTGGAGCCGGCACGAACGCGTCCTGCGGCTCGGGCGGCGGAGGTGGCGGAGGCGGGGGCGGAGCAGCCGGCTCCGGCTCCCACGTCGTGCCCACCTGCGAAACGCCAGACGACGACCCTGCACTCGAAATGGTGCTCATGCGGTGCCCTCCCCCAGGGCGAACGGACGGAAGCACCGTTGTGGAAACAGCCCCCTCGCTTCCGTCCTGATTCCATTATCGAACGAGGACGGAAGCGATTGCGTGGGGGCGCCCTGCCCTTCAGGACAGGACCCGCGGCCTTACGGCAGGTACGTCACCTCCAGCTTGGGATGCTTCGACGCATCCGGGGACTCACGCGAGTAGTAGCTCGTGAGGTAGTTCGGGCTGGAGAGCCGGAAGGAGATGCGCCGGTCGGTGGCATCCGAGGCTGCCTGGAGCACGGGGATGAAGTTCGGATCCTCCGTGACGCCCACCTGGTCGAAGTTCGGCATGATGGTGGGGTACCAGAGCCACCACCAACCCAGGGGGGAGCCGGTGGCCGCGGGCTGGTTGTTGTACGTGATGCTGTACTCACCCCAGCTGTTGTCCGGCACCAGGTACGTGTAGACGTTGCCATCGCCATAAGGAGACCGGCCCCAGAACGACGTGGCGGACAGCTTCACGGACTGGATGGTCGACCCTGCGGGGATGCTCGCCAGGTTGAAGCGCAGGAAGATCTTCTGCTCGGCATCGCCGTAGATGATCAGCTCCTGCGAGCTTCCGTAGTTCCAGTCGGACTCCCCCCAGTAACTGCGGTGGACGTTGGCATCCGCCTCCGGCTCCAACACCGTGGTGACGGGCACCAACTCATAGGTGAGCGTCAACGCCGGACGTTGGGCCGCGTTGCTGTACTCCCGCGAGCGGTACCGCGTCTTGTAGCCCGGCGAGTGCAGCCGGAAGCTCACCTGCTTGTCGCCGGCCAGTTCGCCCTGCACGATGGGGATGAGCGCGGCATGGGAGTTGACGCCCAGCTTGTCCATGACCGTGTAGTCGTACCAGAGGAACCACGCCCCCTCCGTACTCGTGGCGGGAGTGGGCCGGTTGTTCCAGGTGATGCCCATCTCCTGCCACGAGTCATCCGCGACGAAGGACGTGTACACGTTGCCGTCGCCCCCGTAGGCGTAGCCGTCGTAGGCCAGCGCGCTGAGGCTTGCGGCCGTGATGACCGCGTTCACGGGCAGGCTGCTCAAGTCGAAGCGCAGGTAGGCCTCGGAGAACTCCCGGTTCACGATGAGCGTCCCATGGTTTCCGAAATTCGAATCGGGCACGCCGGGCGAGACGTAGGAATCCGCGACGGGCGTGAGCGTCACCGTCGTGGAGGCCAGCACCAGCGACGGGGCCGACAGCGCGGCCACCGCCAGCAGGGTTGTTACAGAGGATGAAGACGGAAGTCTGAAGCGACTCATCATGTCTGCCTTTTTCCATGCGGAGAGCAGTCATTGCTCTCAAGCTCACGGACCGGGCAGACAGAAGGTGTATTCAGCTCAATTCAAGGTCTGCTTCAGCTGCACCAGCACGGCGTCATCCGGTCAAGGGATGCGGTCCGAAGTGACTCCAACTCCTCCGCGTGCGCGGGAGGCGCGGGCGGAGCTGCTGGGAGCCGGGCGCTCAGGGAAACGTCACGTTCCCCAGCGTGATGCTCCGGGGCCCATCCGCTTCCCAGAGCTTGAGCGAGAACGGTCCTTGGGCCGTGGCCGCAGGAGCCTCGGCCTCTACAATCACGCGTCCTTCGGGGCCTCCTGGCAGGATTGGCATTGCTTGCCACACGCGCAGGACCTTCAACTCCTGGCCAGACCTGCCTTTGAGCGTCGCCCCCTCCGCGGTCCACGGAAGCGTTCCGATCTTCACCCCAATCCTGACATCCACTGCCACCAACTTGCTGGAGCGATAGCTGTTGATGGCCGTCGCTCCCAATCCACCGGCTGCCGTCTTCCCTACAGCCCTTGTCAGGACCTGCCCCGTCACACCACCCGGATCCAATGCGTCATGGATGAGGATTCCCGTCAATCCACCCGGCACCTCATGGTCAGACACCATTCGCGTCAGCTCCTCCTTGCAACGAAGGAGTTCCGCGCGTGCATCCCTGATTTCCTGCTGGTACGTCTCAACCGTCCGCTGTTCCCGGTAGACCTCGATGGTGGCCTCCGCTTTCGCGGGATGCACCTTCAGCGAGAACACCGCGGTCGCTGGCGCCGCACCGTTCCGGAAGCGCACCAGCAGCTTGAACCGTTCGCCCGGTGTCGCGCTCGCGGTGGGCATGAGCCTGAGAGTGGCCTGCCCCACGTCCACGAGCGAAAAGCGTTGTCGGCCTTCCAGCTCAATGCCCTCCCGCTGCAACTCCGAGTCGAAGAGAAGCATCGTGGAAAGACCCGGGCTGATCATGACTTCACTGATGACCTCAGCTCCCTCGGGCCTCAATTCGATGCGCCGCGAACCTGGCACTGAAGACGAAACGTCTGGCTGCGCGACCGCCGCGGTCCCAAGGAGATGTAGTCCCAAGAGAACGGCCCGTGATGAAGGAGGCACTCGACAATCTTTCCGTTGGAAGCGCTATTCGAACTCAGCAACCGCCTTCACATAGCCAATCGTCCAGATACGAGCCCGAGAGGGCGAGTCATCGCCTGGCTCTCGCGCCATCCCCCTCGGCCCCTCCTCGGCATGGACGTCAAAGCAGACAGGAAAACTGTCGCCCTGCGGCGTCGTCGCCCAGGTGAGGCGAACATAGACACGGTCACGCATGATGCTCCGCCCCGACAAGGCGGTCTTGCCCGGCAGGCCCTTCCCTCCGCCAATGATGTGGACTTCAACAGGGCCCTCGCCAATGGAGACGACCCGGGGATCTTCCGGTGCGAAGCGCACCGGCGTCTTGTCCCCGATGTCCAGCCCCCACTTCGCCATGGCCTTCACCGCGCCAATCGGACACGGCTCCGGCGGCGGAGGCTGGCGCACCTGCGGTCCAGGACACGCGAGCGCCGTGCAAGCGGCCGCCGCGCTCACCGCACGGGCCATGGCACCTACGCCCTTCTTCGTGGGCTTCAAGGGGAGCTGAAGAGGCTGCGTGTTTTTCGGCGGCGTCGTCACGGTGGCTGAATCCTCCTGGAGCGTCGCGGAGAGAGCGACGGCCGCGGCGGTGGCCTCCGGCTCTATGGGAGCTGCGGCGCGGCCAGCTTGAGGCGACTTACCGGAAGCCGCTACTTCCTGACGGACCGGTGCGCCCCCCACGATTCGGGAAGGCCAGAACATCAGCGTTGCCCCCGCCGCCAGCAGCACCAGGACCAATGCAACCAACGTCCAGCGCCACGAACGCCCATGGGGTTTCGGCGCCACCTTCACGGTGGTTCGGGGGACGGTCGTCGCGGCTTCGGCGGCGGGCGGCGGTCCTGCCCCCGGCGCCCGCCTGCCCCGGCGAGGCCGGTACAGCGGTGCATGCAGCCACCTGTCCTCGCTGTCCCTGCTCCCTTCCGTCGTCGCGGTGTCCTCCCCGTAGGCATCGCAGAGCGGCACGTCCCATGTCGCATCCGCGTCCGCCAGCACCCGCTCCAGCTCCGTCACGGCAGCCAGGGCGCTCAGCGTGCGCGTCTCCGGCGTTTTCTCCAGGAGGCGCATGCACACGTCGCTCAGCGCGCGGGGCACCCGTGCGTTCTCCCCGTGCGGCGGCACCGGCTCACGGGTCATGACGGCGTCGATGTAGCTGGGGTCGTCCGCCTCATCGAAAGGTTTGCGCGCCGTCAGCAGCGTGTAGAGGACCAGGCCCAGCGCCCACAGGTCGTCCGAGGGCGCTGCTGCGTACCGGGCGCCGGGCACATGGACATGCCGCCGGAAGAAGCTCCACGCCTCCGGGGAGCGGTACTCCGGCGTCCCCGGCGGAAGGATGTCCACCGTCAGGCCCCGCGCGCCCTCGTAGTCTCCAATGCCGAAGTCCACCAGCTTGGCCACTCCGTCCGAGGCCCGCACCATGACGTTGGCTTCCTTGACGTCCCGGTGCAGCACTCCCACCGCGTGCGAGGCCGCCAGCGCCCGCGCGACGTCCAGCGCCACGCCCGCCACCTGCCGCGCCGAGGGGTTCTCCTCGTCCGCCCAGGCATCCAGCCGGCGCCCGTCCACGCACTCCATGACGATGACGCCGAATTGCGGCGCTCCCGACGGCCACAGGCCATATCCCTGAAGTCCCACCACGTTGGGGTGGTGCAGCTTCAAGAGAATGGAGACCTCTCGCTCCACCCGCTCACCCACGCGGGGCAGGTGTAGCAGCTTCAAGGCGAAGGGCTGTCCCGCGTTGCGCGCGAGGTACACCGTGCCAAAGCCACCCTGCCCCAGCTGGCATTCCACCGTGTAGCCCAGCACCTCGGCCCCGGGCGGCAGGATGGCGGGCGGCGGCCTCATGGCGTCCTTCCTCGGGGACTTCGGGCCACTCGCATGCGACGCCCTCCCTGCGCGGGCGCGCGGCCCGGTGTCGTCTGATACATCTCGATCGGCATCTGGGACGTCCAGGTGCGCAACCTACTCCCGAGCCGGTCCCATGAACGAAGAGCTGGCCATCACCATCGGCAGGATCGCCCGCGCCGCCCGCGAAGGGCAGGGCCTGACGCAAGCCGAGGTGGGCCCCCGCGTCGGCCTTCTCTCCACCGTCTACAGCCGCCTGGAGCGCGGGAAGATGCTGCCCAGCGTCCCGACGCTCTACCGGTTGTGCACGGAGCTGAAGGTGTCCCCGGAAGACATGCTGGGTCTCACCCCCCTGGTGCGAGGTCGCAAGGGCCAGCGCCCACGCCCCCGCGAGGACGAGACCCCCGCCCTGAGGCGGCTGCTCTACCTCGCGCGCAAGCTGGACGCGGAGAAGCTGGAGGCACTCCTCCACGTCGCCACCGTCCTGACCCGCTGAAGGCGGCTACTTCCGCGGAGGCAGGCCTCCGAACTCGTGCTCCTCCAGCCCTTCAGGGAAGAGGCCACCCTCGCCGAACTCCACCACGTCCCGAAGGCAGCTGCCCTCGGCCAGCACGGTCGCCACCTCCTCGGACGCCTCGTGGCGTCCATAGCCCGGGTGCCGTTTCGCCAACGCGGTCCGGAGCGCGCCGCCCAGGTCCGCCGCCGTGGCGAAGCGCTCCGTCGGGTCGGCGCGCAGGGCCGTGTGCAGCAGCGCCTTCACGTCCGGCGAGAGCCCCGCTACCGCCGCCTCGACGTCCGCCGGGCTGAAGCGGGCGAGCAGGATGCGCATCTGCGTCAGCGGTAGGGAGGGGAGGATCTCAATCCGCAAGGGCGCCAGGCCCGTGGAAGCGAAGCGCACGTCCTGCACGTCGAAGAGGTGCTTGCCGGTGAGCAACTCCACCAGCAGCACGCCCAGGCTGAAGACGTCGGAGCGTGGCGACAGCGGCTGCTTCTCCAGGTACTCGGGCGAGGCATAGGCCACGTCCCCCCGGACGAGGCTCATGGGCGACTCCTCGCGCCCCACCATCACCGAGTACGCCGCACCAAAGTTCGTCAGCTTCACGCCGCCGTGCGCACCCACGTAGACGTGCCGGGGATTGACGTCGCGGTGGATGATGCCGAGCAGCCTGCCCTCCCCGTCCGTCAGCGAGTGAGCATGGTGCAGCGCCTCCGCGAGCTCCGCGCCCACGTAGAGGCCAAAGGCCTCGGAGACAGGCCTGCCACGCGCAACCCCGGCACTGACCAGCGTCTCCAGTGAAGGCCCATCCACGTGCTCCATGACGACGTGCAGGAAATCCTCGTGCACCTTCCGGAAGTAGACCTGGGCGATGCCGGGATGGTTGAGGCGGAAGGCCAGCTGCACTTCCTCCACCAGTCGCTTGCGGCGCAGAGAGGTGGAAGGATTGGGCAGCCGGCGCACGAAGCAGAGGCCCGACACCGTGTTGTCCGCTTCCTGACGCCGACGGGCCAACATCAGCCGTTCCCCCGTC
This sequence comes from Corallococcus sp. CA054B, assembly GCF_003611625.1. Classification (NCBI taxonomy): domain Bacteria; kingdom Pseudomonadati; phylum Myxococcota; class Myxococcia; order Myxococcales; family Myxococcaceae; genus Corallococcus; species Corallococcus sp. CA054B. The sequence continues at coordinate 6,182 of NZ_RAVY01000185.1, read as the reverse complement.
TGCATCCGCATCAGCTCGCGGACGGCCTCGTACCGGATGCCCTCGACGGAGAAGAGGAAGCGCGGCGCCTCGGGCGTCGGCGGAGGCATGCGACGCGCGGGCCGGATGCTGCCTCCGTAGTCGGGGGTAGACGGGGTCATGACTCCTCCGGGCATGAACAGGTGCGCGAGCGCGCCACCCAGAAAGTCTCTATCAACAAGCCCTTAAAAGTCTAGCCAACATGACCTTTCAGGTTCACCAGGAGGTGCGGTGCCGCCGTCGACAATCTTCTCGCGTTCGTCCCATTCAGGGGGCAACAGGCATTGAAGCGCTGGGAGGAAGGGACCTGGGCGCTCGACCCGGAATCGCGCACCCCGAATGGAGGGCCTGTGTTCACGCCCCACAGGGCATTTGGCAGACTTGTCCCCTCCACGCCTCCTGGAGCCGCGCCCATGCCCCGCAAGCTCGCCTTCGAATTCGTCTCCACCAAGGTCCAGAACCAGCCGGCGGTGCAGGAGCTGCAGCGCATCATCGAGAAGGAGCGCGGCAACAAGAGCATGGTCAAGGAGGCGATGGAGTACCGCTTCCACCGGGAGCTGGAGGTGGCGGGTGACAACAACGTGAAGCAGCACCAGGCGGAGAGACGGTACATCGAGGCTCGCCGCGAGGAGGCCGGGTGGGACTTCGACACGCTGATGCTGCGGATCCGGACCATCCGCGCGAAGTTCAGCCTCAGCATCATCACGGAGGCCCAGCGCGTCGACATCGATGACGCGGACGGGGACACCATCCTGCGGATCTACATCGGGGAGGCCCGGTTCAAGGTCGTCAGCTCGGGTCCCGAGCAGTCTGTCTTCAAGGCGCGCGGCTCCGACAAGGCCTATGTGCTGGACGACGCCGGGGAGCGGCTCTCCCGCTATGTGCTGCGCTTCATCACCCACGAGGAGCGCAACCGGCTGGCCGCCCGCAACGGCTACATCCTCACCGGCACGGAGAGCCGGCCCGAGGACCGGGTCCTCGTCCCGCGCCACATGGGACTCAATCCCACGCAACACGAGCTCACCCAGTACGACATCACCAGTGAGCCCACGGAGCCCCTGACCCGCCGCCAGCACGAGTTCCTGTTGAACCGCACCGGCACGCAGCGCCTGCTGCCCATCACCAAGACGCGCCACCCCCTGCGCAGCAACAAGTTCTTCCCCTTCGTCGAATTCGGGGACCTCTACTACCTGCACAAGGCCCGCCCGGGCTCGAACGCGCCGGACACCTACGGCCTGGGGGGCGGCATGGTCCTGTTGGATCTGGCGGAGCTGCCTTCCTCCGCCATCCGGGCGCAGTACTCGGGCAAGGCCGTGAAGGAGTACGAGGGCTTCGGGCGCAAGAAGGTGGAGGAGCGCCAGTCAACGGAGCGGAGCCACGAGCTGGAGCGGGCGGAGATCAGCGCGATCCGCAACCGGGAGATCCACATCGGACCGGACGTCCCGGACAGCGCCATCATCGCCTGGAGCCCTGGACCCCACGAGGACCGCTGGCGCCCCCTCAGGGACGTGTCCCCGACGCTGGAGAGCCTCCATGCGCCGAGCACGACGTTCTACACCGACACGCGGCAGCCCGCGGTCACGCTCCACCGGAGCATCCAGCTCCCCTGGGGGATGGCGATGGGCCTGAAGTCGACCTTCGGCCACCCCACGCGCGAGGCACTCACCGATCCTGTCAGCCTCACCCCGAATGAGCAGATCTTCTTCGACTACCTGGTGAAGAACAGGGGCCTCAAGTTCGCGGACCTCTCAAAGAAGGACCGCATCACGAAGGCCCTGAATATCAGCTACGAGGAGGCCTCCGCCGCGTACGAGAGCCTCATCAAAATGGGCGCCGTGGAGGGCGACACGAAAACGAGGCGGGCCATGCCCAAGAGGCGGCCCCGCTGAGGGCCGCCCGGGCCCACCCGCTCAGCCCAGCGTCTGCTTCAGCTTCGCCAGCAGGTTGAGCGCGTCCAGCGGCGTCATCCGGTCGATGGAGGCAGCCCGGAGTGACTCCAGCACCTCCGCGTGCGCGGGAGGCACGGGCGGCGCGGCCACGGGCGCCGGCTGCGGCGCGCCCCCGAACAATCCCAGCTGCCCCGCGTTCGCCGGAGCCGCGCGCTTCGTGGAGCGCACCGCCACGCGGGGGCGGCCCGCGTCGTCCAGCTCGCCGGACTCCAGGTTCTGGAGCAGCTCGCGGGCACGCGACACCACCTCCGGCGGCAGGCCCGCGAGCTTCGCGACCTCGATGCCGTAGGAGCGGCTGGCTCCGCCAGGAATCAGCTTGCGCAGGAAGATGACCTTGCCGCCCTGCTCCTTCACGGCGATGCACAGGTTCTTCACCCGGGGCCGCTCGCGCGCCAGGTCCACCAGCTCGTGGTAGTGCGTGGCGAAGAGCGAGCGCGCGCCCACCTTGTCGTGGATGTGCTCCGCCACCGCCCACGCGATGGAGAGACCGTCGAACGTGGACGTGCCACGGCCAATCTCATCCAGGATGACCAGGCTCTTGTTCGTGGCGTGATGGAGGATGTGGCTCGTCTCCGTCATCTCCACCATGAACGTGGACTGCCCGCGCGCCAGGTTGTCCGCCGCGCCCACGCGCGTGAAGATGCGGTCGCACAGGCCGATGCGCGCTGACTTCGCCAGCACGAACGATCCCGCCTGCGCCATCAGCGCCGTGAGCGCCACCTGCCGCATCACCGTGCTCTTGCCCGCCATGTTCGGGCCGGTGATGACCAAGAGCTGCGCGTCCTCCGGATCCAACCGCACGTCGTTGGGGACGAAGGACTCGCCCGCGCCCAGCATCCGCTCCACCACCGGGTGCCGGCCGCCCGTGATCGTCAGCCCTTCCCCTGCGTCCACCTGGGGCCGCGTGTAGCCGTACTCCGCCGCGCACCGGGCAAACGACACCAGCGCGTCCGCCGTGGCCACCGCCTCCGCCGCGGAACGGATGCGCGGCGCCGCGGCGATGACCTTCGCGCGCAGCTCCTCGAACAGCTGGAGCTCCAGCACCACGCGGCGCTCCTCCGCGGTGAGGACCTTCTCCTCGTACTCCTTCAGCTCCTCGGTGACGAAGCGCTCCGCGCCCACCGTGGTCTGCTTGCGGATGTAGTCCTTGGGCACCGCGTGGAGGTTCGCCTTCGTCACCTCCAAGTAGTAGCCGAACACCTTGTTGTAGCGGATCTTCAGCGAGGAGATGCCCGTGCGGTCCTTCTCCCGCTGCTCCAGCTTGAGCAGGTAGTCCTTGCCGGTGGTGGACAGCGCCACCAGGTCGTCCAGCTCCGCGTGGTAGCCCTGCCGGATGAAGCCGCCGTCGCGGATGACCACCGGCGGCTCGTCCGTCACCGCGCGCATCAGCAGGTCCGCCAGCTCCGGCAGCGCGCCCAGCGGCCCGGACAGCGACTTCAAGAGCCCCGCGTCACACCGCGCGAGCGCCGCGCCCAGCTTCGGCAGCTGCGTCAGCGACAGCCCCAGCGCGCGCAAGTCGCGTGCGTTGCCCGCGCCCAGCGACAGCCGGCCGCACAGCCGCTCCAGGTCGCCCACCTCCTTGAGCGTGGCCACCAGCTCCTCGCGCCACACGCTCTTGCCGGACAGCTCCTCCACCGCGTCCAGCCGCGCTTCGATCTCCGGCAGCGAGCACAGCGGCGCGGACAGCCAGCGCGCCAGCTTGCGCGCGCCCAGGCCCGTGGCCGTCCTGTCCAGCACGCCCAGCAGCGACCCCTTGCGGCCGCCGTCGCGCAGGCTCTTGAGGACCTCCAGGTTGCCCCGCGAGGACTCGTCCATCACCAGGCAGCCCGCGCGCTCCTGGCGCGACAGCCGGTCCACGTGCGCCGCGGGCGTCTTCTGCGTGTCCTTGAGGTAGCGCAGCGCGGCCCCGGCCGCCCCGGTCGCCAGCGGCGAGCCATCCAGCCCGAACGCGGACAGCGACCGCACGTTGAAGTGCGAGCGCAGGAACGCGGCGGCCCGGGTGGGCTCGAAGGCCGCGCCCTCGCCTTCCGCCACGGCCGGCACGCGCGACAGCCGCTGGCACACCTGCACCACCTCCGGCGCGTCCCGCATGCCCTGCGGCACCAGGAGCTCGCGCGGCTCCACGCGCGACAGGCCCTCCACCAGCTCCGACAGGCCCTGCGCCTCGAAGGTGTAGAACTCGCCGGTGGACGCCTCCAGGAGCGCCGCGCCGAAGCCCGCCTCACCCCAGCACACGGCCGCGAGGAAGTTGCTGGCCTGCGGCTCCAGCACCTCGTCGTCCAGCACCATGCCGGGGGTGATGACCCGCGTGACTTCCCGCTGCACGATGCCCGGCCCCGCGCCCGGCTCCGTCACCTGTTCGCAGATGGCGACCTTGAGGCCGTGCTCCACCAGCTTCGCGATGTAACGGCGCGAGGAGTGATACGGCACCCCGCACATGGGGATCTTGTCCGCGCCCTTGGCCCGGGCCGTGAGGGTGATCTGGAGCAGCTCCGAGGCCTTCACCGCGTCCTCGAAGAACATCTCGTAGAAGTCACCCAGCCGGAAGAAGAGCACCGTGTCCGGATGGAGCGCCTTCACCTCCAGGTACTGGCGCATCATCGGGGTCAGGGAAGCGATCTCCCGCGCACCCGCGGGCGCCTCACCCGTTCCGACTTCCGGGGTCGTGTCCTCGTCGGGCAGCACCACGTCCGCCGCCTTGCCTGTCTTCGTCTGCTGCGTCACCGCCATCCCCGACCTTCTCTCACGACCTTACCCCTGGATCAACGAACCGGATTCCCTACCTGGCGCGTATGCCTACCACCGCCGTCCGACATTTCGGCAGGCGCCCTTCCGAAAACGGTTTGCTGGCCCTCCGCCCCCCGGCAGGCTGTCCTCCGACATGGCGACCTCTCCTCAGACAACGAACCGTCCCCCCGTCCCCGCCCTGTTCAAGGTGGCCCTGGCCCCCGTGCAGGCGTTCTTCCGGCTGGAGGCCAGCAGCGGCATCCTCCTGGCGCTCTGCGCGGTGGTCGCGCTCGCCTGGGCCAACTCCCCCTGGGGCTCCACCTACGCCGCCGTCTTCGACGCGCCCCTGCACCTGGAGATCGTGGGCCACGGCGGGCACTTCACCTTCCGTGAGTTCATCAACGACGGCTTGATGACGCTCTTCTTCTTCCTCGTGGGGATGGAGATCAAACGCGAGCTGGCCGCCGGCGAGCTGCGGACGTTCTCCCGCGCGCTGCTGCCGCTCATCGCCGCGCTGGGTGGCATGGTGATCCCCGCCGGGCTCTACCTCTTCTTCACCTGGGGCACGCCCGCGCAGAACGGCTGGGCCATCCCCATGGCCACCGACATCGCGTTCGCCATCGGCTGCCTCACGCTGGTGAAGGCGCGCGTGAGCCAGGGGCTGGTGGTGTTCCTCACCGCGCTCGCCATCTTCGACGACATCGGCGGCATCCTCGTCATCGCGCTCTTCTATGGGACGGGCCTGCACGTGGAGTGGCTCGCGGTGGGCGCGGTCCTGGTCGCGGTGCTCTGGGGGCTCAACCGCTTCTATGTGCGCAACGGGCTGGCCTATGCCGTCGTGGGCGCGGCGCTCTGGTACGCCATGCACCACGGCGGCATCCACGCCACGCTGTCCGGCGTGGTGCTGGGCCTGTGCATCCCCGCGCTGCCCACCCGGCCGGGCCGCGAGGTGCTGGAGGAGCTGGCGGAGTACATCCGGGGGCTGGTGTCCCGGCCGGACGACGAGGGCGCGCGGAGCGCGCAGCTGCTCCACATCGAGGAGGCGCTGGAGGACATCGAGCCGCCGCTCAACCGCTTCGTGCACCTGTGGCATGGCTACGTGGCCTACGGCATCGTGCCGCTGTTCGCGCTGGCCAACTCCGGCGTGGACGTGTCCGGGATGTCGCTGTCGGACCTGCTCAAGCCCCTGCCGCTGGGCATCATCATGGGCCTCTTCGTGGGCAAGCAGGTGGGCATCTTCCTGTTCACCCTCGCGGCGGTGCGGGCGGGGGTGTCCCCGCTGCCCACGGGCGGCAGTGTCGCGCAGCTGCACGGGGTGGCGGTGGTGGCCGGCATCGGCTTCACGGTGGCCCTCTTCGTGGCCGGGCTGGCCTTCGTCGGACAGCCAGCCCTGCTGGCGGAGGCCAAGCTGGGCATCCTGGTGGGCTCCCTGCTCTCCGCCGTCGTGGGCTACGTCCTCTTGCGCTACGTGGCCCACCCGCCCCAGGC
>NZ_RAVY01000184.1:0-19203 GCF_003611625.1 Corallococcus sp. CA054B | reverse complement strand
CAGAGGTAGCGGGGGACGCGCTGGCGGTAGCGCGCGTAGGCCTCGCCGAGGCGGGCGGAGAGGTAGCGCTCCTCCTGGAGCACCAGCCCGTGGAACAGCCCCCCCAGCACCGCGCACGCCCCGAGCGTCACCAGCGACGGAGCCCAGAGCGAGGCGCCCACGAGGTACAGGTAGGAGAAGACGTAGATGGGGTTGCGCGAGCGGCGGTGGAGTCCCCGCTCGTGCAGCACGGGCGGGGCCTCCCCCGCGTCCACGCCGATGCGGAACGCCGCGCCCATGCCGTACTGCGCCGCCAGCATGCCCACCAGCCCGAGCACGCCCAGCGCCCAGCCCACCTCCGGCGGAGGGGCCAGCAGGGGTCGGCCCCAGGGCAGCGCGGACCAGCGCGGCCAGAGCGCCGCCGCCACCACCGAGCCAGCCCACACCAGCGAGACGCCGCTGATGCGCCGCGTGAGGCGCGTGTGGGCTGAGTCGGCCCCGGTGCTCCGGTAGGCCAGCGGGCCTCGGCCGAAGCGCAGGCGGTAGACGAGGCTTGCGCCCAGGTGCCCCAGCAGCAGGTGCAGCGAGATGAAGCCCAGGTAGAGCGCGGGCGCGTCGCGAAGCCCCTTCATGGTCCCACCACCTCCGCCGGGAGCCCGAAGCCCGACGACGCCCAGCCCGCGAGCTGCTCGGTGAAGTCGCGCAGCTCGCCCCGGGTCCACAGCCCCTCGAACGTCGCCGTGTTGATGTTGAGCGTGTCGCCAAAGCCCAGGCCCGTCGCGCCCCAGGTGGCCGTGTGGCTGCGCATGGAGTGGATGCGGAAGGGCGCGTCCACGAAGTGCTTGTCGAGCCGCCCCAGGTAGGTCGCCACCAGCGTGTTGGTGCGGGGCTCGGCCACCAGCCCGGGGCGCGCGTTGCGCCGCAGCACGGGCCCCGGGGCGAGCCGCGCCACCGCCATGCACTCCAGCGCCGTCGTCCAGTGCACGCCCTCGTCGAGCACGCGCCGCAGCGCCTCGCGCACCAGCGCCGCCAGGGCGGGCGCGTCCGCCAGCCGGGCGCGGACCTCCCGCAGGGGAAGCTCCAGCGGCACCGTCGAGCAGCCGTTGCCCAGCATCCGCCCCAGCCCCAGCATGCGCCGCAGGTCCACCGGCACCCGCAGGCGGATGAGCCCGTCCTTCGTGGGCTCGCGCAGCGCGACGCCCGCCAGCAGCGCGGCGAAGAAGACCTCCGAGGCCTGGACGTCCGTGCGGCCCGCCGGGAGTGTCAGGCGCGCCGTCGCCATCAACGAGCGGCCCGCGGTGTCTCCACTGCGGCGCAGGCCCAGGCCCCGCCGCGCGAGGAGCCGGCGGCGGGGGCTTACGAGGCCCAGCACCCGGCCCGGCCCGCGCAGCGCCGCGAGCAACACCTTGCCATCCGTCAGCGTCGAGGGGCCCAGCGGGGGCGACTGTGACGCGCGCCCCGCGCAGTGCAGCCAGAGCCGCTCCAGCAGGTGGGCGAGCGCCTTGGCGTCCCCGATCGCGTGGTGGAGCTGGAGGGCGAAGAGCCACGGGCCCGGAGCGCCATCGGCCAGGGGGTGGAGGTGCAGCCGCAGCGGCACGTCCCTCGCGAGGTCCACCCGGGTGTTGATGACCCGCGTCACCGCCTCGGGCTCGTCCAGCGGCTCGGCGCCTTCCAGCAGGGCCGCGTCCACCGCCTCGTCCGTGCGCGGCGCGGGCACCCACGCACCGCGCGCGTCGTCCCAGGCCACGTTGAGGCGCTCGCTCTCGCGCACCAGGGCGCGCAAGGCCCCGCGCAGCCGCGCCACGTCGGGCCGCGCGTCGATGCGCAGCAGCACCGTGGCCCAGATGGTGGCCACCTCGCCGTCCAGCCGCGCGAGGAGCGTGTCTACGAAGTTCGCGCGCATCGCTCCACCCATCCGCTCCACAGGGCCCGGGCCGCCTCGCCGTCCAGCCGCGCCCGCCCCACCGCCTCGCGCGCCCGCTCCGGCGCCGGCAGGTATTGGAAGACGATGTCGTCGGGCGCGTCCCGGCGCGGGCGGAGGCCCGTCGGCAGGTAGCCCGCCGCGAGGAGCACGGGCGTGGCCTCGGCCACCCGCTGGGGCTCGCCCATGGACAGGTGGATGAGGTCCACGCGCGCCCGCGAGGACGGGAGCGCCGTGGCCCCCTGCCCTTCCCGGGCAGGCCCCACCAGCTCCCGCCGTTCGAGCCGCAGGGACTCGTTCCAGTCGAGCGGGCGCGGCACGAGGCCCCCGGCGCGAGGGCGGCGCTCCAGCGGCGTCAGCTCCACCGTCCCCGGCAGGCCCGAGGCGGCGAGGATGGACGCGAGCCACTCCCCCCACGGCCCCGCGGGCAGGAAGCGCCGGCGCGGAGGCGGCGGCGCGAGCACCGTCGTCATCGCCAGCGCCTGCATCGGCAGGCCCGAGCCCTCCACCCCCACCAGCGTCTCCCCTTCGGTGTAGTCGACGATGAGGCCCACCGGCACGGCCCGCATGAAGCGCGACGCGTAGCGCTGCGCCATGAGGTGCAGCGTGGACGTCTGCTGGTGCAGGAAGCCCACGCGCGCCGTGAGCAGCTCCAGGAGGTGGCTCCACAGCCGCTCGTGCTCGGAGCGGTCCATGGCGGTGCGCCGGCGAGGCAGGGCCATGGAGAGCCCCGAGTCCAGCGAGTCCCGCCCCGGCTTGCACCACAGCCCCGTGTGCCAGAGGAGCGTGCCCTGGGCGTCGAACTCCCCCAGGCTGAGCAGCGCGCCGGCCCTCCAGAGCCGCGAGGCCCCTCCAGGCTCATGGAGGAGGCGGTAGGAGTAGCTCCCGGCGTAGCGCGCGTGGAGCAGCTCGCGCAGCGCGGGCTCATCGGGCTCCGCCAGCCAGCGGGTGTGCTCGCTGGGCTGGGCGGCGCGAAGGCCGTCAAAAGGGGGGGCGGCGCGTTCCCGGCACATGGAGCGTCAGCAATGCACCAACAGGGCCAGCCGGGAAGCCCTCCTCCTTCCGAGGGGATGGGCCCGGCCGCCGCCCCGCGCGCCCATCGGGTGTGCAGCCCGCTACACGGGATGGAGTACCCGGCTGCACAGGCGGCAAGCGCCTGCCCGGCCACAGGTTCGATTCCTGTCGGGGTTTTCGCGCCTCAAGCGCGCCCTGGATGATCAGGGGCGCACCCGTGGCCAATCCCCTCCGTCTTCCGGGGCAAGCCCGGAAGTCCGCACCTTGAAGTCAGGCCGGGAATCGTCAACATTGGCGGCCCATCCGCGTGCGTTCGGGCCCCCAGGTTCCGGCGGACGCCCTCGCGAGACCTCCATGCTCGACCGCCCGATGTACCTGAAGCCCGATGTCGCCATCGAGCCGCTGTTCAACCAGTGGTACGTCTGGTGGTACCTCATCTCCCCCGCCACGGCGCCGCTGTTCGTCTCCCGCCTGCACCTGAAGCTGATGCAGTCGTTCGTCGCGAACCCGGACGTGCACGTGGCCGCGCTGCAGAACCCGGCGCTGATGGGCGGCCCCTTCATCAACCACCCCGTGTCGCGCGTGAACGAGGTGAAGGCGCTGCTCGACCGCACCACCCGCGAGCAGGCGGACATGCTGGCCTACACCAAGGCCGTGTCGGACCTGGAGCAGCTCTTGGCCAGCTCCAAGGGCGAGTCCCTGGAGCCGCTCTACGCCAAGGTGCCGGACATGCTCCGCGGCTTCGTGGAGCTGCACTACGACCTGGCCCACCGCGCCAACGCCCGCATCATGGAGCCGCTGCTCTACCGCAGCAGCCTCTACAAGGAATCCGCGCAGAGCATCTCGCTGATGCGCGTGACCGGTGACGCGCGCAAGTACGTCTTCAGCACCCCGCGCCTGGAGGGCGACTCTCCCCTCTGGCTCCAGGTGCCCTACCGGCACGAGGGCATCGACGCCCTCTTTCGCATGCGCCACACCCCGGGCAGCCCCGGGCAGGTGGCGGAGATGCTGGGCGTGCCGTCCTCCGCCGCGGAGGCCTTCGCGGACCTCTTCACGGAGACCGCCCCGCGCAAGCCCGAGCCGTACACGGGCTCCGGCGTGCGCGTGCGCTACTTCGGCCACGCGTGCGTGCTGATGGAGACGCGTGAGGTGTCCGTCCTCACCGACCCCGTCATCAGCTACGAGTTCCCCACGGACCAGCGCCGCTTCACCCACGCGGACCTGCCGGAGAAGATCGACTACGTCCTCATCACGCACGGCCACGCGGACCACCTGATGATGGAGACGCTGCTGCAGCTGCGTCACCGCATCGGGACCATCGTCGTGCCCCGCTCGAACGCGTACTCGCTGGCGGACCCGTCGCTGCGCCTGGTGCTGGAGAAGACGGGCTTCAAGAACGTCATCGAGATCGACGACCTGCAGGAGATCAAGATCCCCGGCGGGTCGCTGATGGGCATCCCCTTCATCGGCGAGCACAGCGACCTGGCGGTGCAGGCGAAGACGGCGCACCTGGTGCGGCTGGCCGGCCGCTCGCTGCTGATGGCCGCGGACTCCAACGCGCTGGAGCCGCGCATGTACCAGCACCTGTCGGAGCTGGTGGGCCCGCTGGACGCGCTCTACCTGGGCATGGAGTGCGAGGGCGGCCCGATGAGCTGGATGTACGGCCCGCTGCTCAGCCAGCCCCTGCCGCGCAAGATGGATCAGTCGCGGCGGCTCAACGGCTCCGACAGCGCCCGCGCCACGGAGATCCTCAATCACCTGAACCCGAAAGAGGTCTTCATCTACGCCATGGGCCAGGAGCCCTGGCTGCGCCACGTGATGGTGCTCCAGTACGACGAGACCGCGCCCCAGATGATCGAATCCAACAAGTTCATCGAGGTCTGCAAGGGCCGCAGCATCCCCGCCGCCCGGCCCTTCCTGAGCATGGAGCGCATCCTGGAGTAGCCGCGCGCCCGCTCCCGGTGGCGCCCCCTCCTCGGATAAGGCAGGGCGCCCCGGGAGAGCGCGTCACGTCTTGGGCCAGGTGAAGCGGAACGCCGCTCCCCCGCCCGGCACGGAGTCCACCCAGGCCCGGCCTCCGCGGGTCTCGATGATCTTCCGCACCACGGACAGGCCGATGCCGGTGCCTTCGACCTTGTCGCGGCTCTCCAGCGTCTGGAAGATGCCCCAGATGCGCTCGTGGAACTCCGGGGCGATGCCCGCACCGTTGTCCGCGACGGTGAACTCGTACTGCTCCCCCGCGTCCCGCCACGTCACCTGGATGCGCGGATCCGGCCGGTGCAGGCGGGTGAACTTGAGCGCGTTCCCGATGAGGTTCAGGAACACCTGCTGCAGCTTCACGCGCTCGGCGCTCACCGTGGGCGCGCCCGGCTGCACCTTCACCTCCGCCTCGGGCGGCGGGGCCAGCAGCTCCACCACCTCCTTGAGCAGGGCGCCCGTGTCCACGGCGGCCGGATCGCTCAGCTTGCCCGCGCGGGAATAGGTGAGGATGCCGTCGATGAGCGCCTCCATGCGGTGCACGCGGCCGTGCAGGAGCGTGATGAACTCGCGCGCCTCGCTGGTGAGGTTGGAGCCCAGCTCCTCCTTGAGCCACTCCGCCAGGTTGGCGATGCCGCGCAGCGGCGCCTTGAGGTCGTGCGAGGCCACGTAGGCGAACTGATCCAGCTCGCGGTTGGACTGCTCCAGCGCCTGGGTGAGCCGCACCAACTCCCGCGTCCGCTCCTCCGCCTGCTGGCGGGAGCGCACCATGTCGGTGACCTCCACCGCATGGGTCATGACGCCGAAGGCCTCCCCGTCCTCGTCGATGAGCGGCTGGTAGACGAAGTTGAAGTACGCGTCGTCCACCCGGCCGAAGCGCGCGACCCGCACGGGCACCTCGTTCCCGACGAAGGGCTGCTTCGTGGCGTACACCTGGTCGTAGAGCTCGAAGAGGCCCTGGCCCGCCAGGTCCGGGAACGCGTCCGGGATGGTCTTCCCCACCAGGGGGCGGTTGCCCGTCATCTGATCGTAGCCCGGGTTGACCACCTGGATGACGTGCTGGGGCCCGCGGGCCACCATGATGGAGGCGGGGGCCTGCATGAAGACCTGGGTCAGCCGGTTGCGCTCCAGCTCCAGCTGCTGCTCCAGGCGGTGCTGCTGGGTGATGTCACGCACGGTGAGCACCACGCCCAGATGGACGCGGGTGTCGGTGTACACCGGGACGGCGCTGCCCTGGACGCGCAGCCTGTGGCCGTCGGACGTGGAGATGCTCCACACCTCGTTGAGGACGCGCTCCCCCCGCCCCGCCCGCGCCGGGGGCAGCTCGTCGGCGGAGAGCGGCGTGCCGTCGACCCGCTCCTGCCGGAAGCCCTGGGCGGCGAAGGGCTCGCCCACGCACAGGCCCGGGTAGAGCGTCCGGGCCATCTCGTTGATGAAGCTGACGCGGCCCGCGGTGTCGAAGGTGATCACCGCGTCGGCGATGTGGCCCAGCATCGCGACGCGCTCGGCCGCCAACGCTTCGATGCTCCTGCGCGCCAGCACCTGCTCCGTGGTCTCCACCGCGTGCGCCATGATGCCGAACACGCTCCCGCTCGCGTCCTTGAGCGGCTGGTAGACGAAGTCCACGTAGACGTCCTCCATCGCCCCGGTGCCCTTGCGGTCCAGGCGGACCAGTGCGTCGTGCGCGATGTAGGGCTTGCCGGTGGACCTCACGTTGTCCAGCAGCTGCAGGAAGCCCTGATCCGCGATCTCGGGCAGGGCCTCGCGCAGGGGCTTGCCGATCAGGTCCCGGTTGCCTGTCAGCTGCTGGTACAGCGGGTTGGAGACGGTGAAGCGGTGCTCGGGCCCCTCCAGCACGGCGATGCTGGCCGGGGCCTGCATGAAGACCTCATACAGGCGCTCGCGCTCCGCCCGCGCCTCCGCCAGCGCACGGTCGCGCTCGGTGCGCGCCCGGACCTCGCGGGTCACGTCGAAGACGGAGACGAAGACGCCGCCCACGGCGCCCGTCTCGTCGCGGACCGGGCTGTAGCAGAGCGTGAGGTAGAACTCCTCGGGGTAGCCGTGCGGCGCGAGCGGATACATCCGCTCCTCGAAGTTGACCGTCTCCCCGTTGAAGATGCGCGGGTAGATGGTCTCGTTGATGTGCCACACCTCCGGCCAGCACTCCTTGTTGCCCTGCCCCAGGCCCCCGGGGTGCTTGGCGCCCATGAGCAGCCGGTACCCGTCGTTGTAGAACTGGTAGAGTTCCGGCCCCCACAGGACGATGAGCGGGAACTGGGAGCCCAGCACCATGCTCACCGCCGTCTTGAGGCTCTGGGGCCAGGTGTCCACGGGGCCCAGCGGGTGCGTGCTCCAGTCCTTCGCCCGGTACAGCGCGCCGACCTCGCCGCCATCTGGGAAGACCTGGGCCGCTGCGTCGGTTGCTGGCTTCCACTGCACGGTCATGTCAGGGCATCTCCACGAGGGTCCAGTACTTGTTGAGCGTGGCCATGACCTCCACGAAGTTGATGAAGGTGACGGGCTTGAGCAGGTAGCCGGCGACGTTCAGGTTGTACGCGTCGATCTTGTCCCGCTCATCCGCGGACGTGGTGAGCACCACCACGGAGACCGTCCGCAGCTCCGGATCCGCGCGCAGCACGCGCAGGAACTCGATGCCGTTCATCTTCGGGAGGTTCAAGTCCAGCAGCACCAGCCGGCGCCCCTCTGGCACCGCGCCGTTGCGCAGCATCTCCAGCCCCTCCAGCCCGTTGCTGGCGACGTAGAGCGGGTTGGCGATGTGGTTCTTCTGGAAGGCGCGGCGGACATTCATCACGTCCACTTCGTCGTCTTCAATCAGCAGGATGTGCAGCGTCCTGTCACCGGAGGTGGCGGTGGTCATTTCCGAGCCTTTCGAGCCTGCGCGGCGTCCAGACCCAAGAGGAGCCCGAGCACGCAGGCATCTAGCGTTCGCTTCCGTGCGGATATCAGGCACGTTCGGGCAACTGTCTGCTTCCTGACGCGACTCTTCGCATGCCTGCTCGGGAAGGCGCCTGGAGAGTGTCGACCATCCTTCACTTCGCGCCCATGGGTTGAGGGCCCTCGCGCGGGGACGGTATGGCGATAGGCCTCGTGCGCCTTCCCCCTCCCATGGATGACTCCCAGAAGACGAAGGAAGAGCTCCTCGAGGAGCTCCAGGGCCTGCGCAAGGCCCTGCGCCAGAACAGTGTCGAACTGGACCAGTTCACCTACGTGGCCAGTCACGACCTCCGGGCCCCCCTGCGGGGCATCTCCAACCTGTCCCAGTGGCTGGAGGAGGACCTGGGGCCGCGGTTGTCTCCGGGGGCGCGCAGGCAGATGGAGCTCTTGCGCGGACGCGTGCAGCGGATGGAGACCATGCTGGATGGCCTGCTGGACTACAGCCGGGCAGGCCGTGCCCGCCACCAGCCCGAGCCCATGCCGGTGGACCGGCTGATCCACGAAGCGCTGGAGCGGCTGGCCCCCGGGCCCTCCGCGCGGCTGGAAGTGGGTCCCGGGATGCCGGTGCTCGTCACGGAGCGCCCCGCGCTCCAGCAGGTCTTCCAGCACCTGCTCTCCAACGCCCTGAAGCACGCGGGCCGCGAGGACGTGCGGATCCGCGTGGAGGTGGAGGCCACCCCCGCCTTCCATCACTTCTCCGTCGCGGATGACGGCCAGGGAATCTCCTCCCGCTACCACGAGAAGATCTGGAGTCCGTTCCAGACGCTCGTGTCGCGCGACAAGGTCGAGGGCGCCGGCATGGGCCTGTGCGTCGTCAAGAAGCTCGTGGAGAGTCGCGGCGGCCGGACCTGGGTCGAGTCGGCCGAAGGCGCGGGCGCCACCTTCCATTTCACCTGGCCCGGGTCCGAGGAACGCCTCACGTGAGTGAAACCCCTGCCTCGACTTCCCCCGTGGAGGTCCCCCCCCTGACCGAGCGTCTCCGGCTGCTGCTCGTCGATGACGACGAGGTCGACCGGCTCCTGGTCCAGCGTCTCCTCGGCACGACCGGGCTCGCGGTGGACGTGGTGGAGGCCGCGAGCGGAAGCGAGGCCCTGGAGCACCTGAAGGCGCGGTCCTTCGACGTCATCCTCCTGGACTTCTTCCTGCCAGGGGAGGACGGGTTCTGGGTGCTGTGCGAGATGGGCAGCCGCGGCTCGCGCTCCCCCATCGTCGTCCTCACGGGCCAGGGCAGCGAGCAGACGGCCGTCGAGCTGATGAAGGCGGGCGCGTCCGACTACATCGCCAAGAGCCGGTTGTCCGCGGAGCGGCTGGAGCAGAGCCTGCGCCAGGCCATGAGGCTGCACCTGGCGGAGCAGCGGCACCGGGCGCTCGCGGAGGCCCTGCCGCAGATCGTCTGGACAGCGGGCCCGGACGGCCGCCCGGACTACTTCAACCAGCGCTGGTACGACTACACCGGCCTGCCGGCCAGGCCCGCGTCGGAGGAGCGCGGGAGCGCGCCCCCCCTGCTCCCCCGGGACGTCCTCCATGCCGATGACGTGATGGGCTGCCTGGACCGGTGGAGTGAGAGCCGGCTGGCGGGAGGGGCTTTCGAGTGCGAGGGCCGCATCCGGCGCCACGCGGACGGCGCCTGGCGCTGGCACCTCATCCAGGCCCTGCCGCTGCGCAACGCGCACGGCCGCATCCTCCAGTGGCTGGGCACCTGCACCGACATCGATGATCAGAAGCGCGCGGCGGAGACACTGAGCTTCCTGGCGGAGGCGAGCACCATGCTCACCGCCTCGCTGGAGATGTCCGTCACGCTCGAGCGGCTCTCCGCGCTGATCCTCCCGAGGCTGGGCGACTGGTGCGCGGTCTACCTCCAGGACGACGACGGCCCCGTGCGCCAGGCGATGGTGGCCCACGTGGATGCTTCACGGGTGCCCCTGCTGCGCGAGCAGCACCGCGCCTTCAATCCGTCCGCCACCGCCAGCCACGGCGTCGCGCGGGTGCTGCGCACGGGCGTGCCGGAGCTGGTGCCCGAGCTCACCGACGCCGTCCTCCATGAAGCCCTGGGCCCCGCGGGCGACGACGCGCGGATCCGCCCGGGGTCGTGGATCATCGTCCCGCTGTGGGCGCAGCGGCGCGTCTTCGGGGCGCTGATGGTGTGCGCCCTCCCGTCCGGCCGCCGCTACGGCGCGCGGGACATGGAGCTGGTGCAGGAGCTGGCGCGGCGGGCGGAGATCGCCATCGACAACGCCCGGCTGTTCGAGATGGCCAAGGCCGAGCACCTGGGCGCCGAGCAGGCCAACCGCGCCAAGGACGAATTCCTGGCCGCGGTCTCCCACGAGCTGCGCACCCCGCTGATGGCGATGGTGGGCTGGACGCGGATGCTGCGCTCGGGGCAGCTGGGCCCGGAGAAGGCCGCCCGGGCCCTGGAGGCGGTGGAGCGCAACACGCAGGTGCAGACGCAGCTCATCGAGGACCTCCTCGACGTGTCGCGGATCATCACCGGCAAGATGCGGCTGGAGATCCGTCCGGTGGTCCCCGGCATGTTCATCGAGGCGGCGCTGGACTCGGTGCGGCACGCCGCCGAGGCGAAGGGCGTCACGCTCTGCGCCGAGCTGCCGCCGGGCTCCGGCTCCATCCACGGCGACGCGGACCGGCTGCAGCAGGTGGTCTGGAACCTGCTCTCCAACGCCATCAAGTTCACGCCCCGGGGCGGCCAGGTCACCGTGCGCCTGCGGTGGGTGGAGGGCCACGTCGTCATCGAGGTCCAGGACACCGGCCAGGGCATCCCCCGGGCCTACCTGGGCCAGATCTTCGAGCGCTTCTGGCAGGTGGACGGGAGCTCCACCCGGAAGCATGGCGGGCTGGGGCTGGGGCTGGCCATCGTGCGGCACCTCACGGAGCTGCACGGGGGCACCATCGAGGCGACGAGCCAGGGCGAGGGACATGGCGCCCTCTTCCGGTTGACGCTGCCGCTGGCGACCGCGGCCTCGTCGCGGGGAAGCGCGCCCCTCGTCCAGGTCCAGGCGCGCCAGGAAGTGCCCTCGCTCGATTCAGGAGTGCTGAAGGGCCTGCAGGTGCTGGTGGTGGACGACGAGCCAGACGCGCTCGAGCTGCTCGCCGTGGTGCTGGAGAGCCGCGGGGCCCAGGTCTTCACGGCCTCCAGCACCCGCCAGGCGCTGGAGAAGCACCAGCTCCACCGCCCTCACGTCATCATCTCCGACATCGGCATGCCGGGAGAGGACGGCTATTCCTTCATCCGCAGGCTGCGCGCCCTGCCACTGGAGCAGGGAAGCCAGACGCCGGCCATCGCGCTCACCGCCTTCGCGCGGATGGAGGACCGCACCCGGGCGCTGCTCGCGGGCTTCCAGATGCACGTGCCCAAGCCCATCGAGCCGGCGGAGCTGATCATCGTCCTGGCCTCGCTCACCGGGCGGCACCCTCAGGTGGACTCACAGCTCCAGGCCGTCCGCCAGGCGCCGTGACCGCACGTACAGGAACAGCAGGCCGCATGCGCTCAGCACCGCGGACAGGCCCAACGCTCCCGCGACATGGGGGAGTGGGCCCTCAGTGCTTGCGGCGCTGGAGCCTGCGCAGGCCCGTGAGCAGCGCCTCGCCGTCCGGCGTGCCCAGCCCCGTGCACGCGTTCCACAGCGTCGCGTCGCTGGCGAAGTACGCGCCGTTGCCGCCGTGGGTGATGCGACGGACGACGGGCTGTCCCTCGGTGACGAGCGCGTACAGCCGGGGATGGAGGAACCCCACGCGCGCCCCCAGCGCCTCGTTGAGGCGGACGATGAGCGCGGCCCACATGGGGGCCGCGGCGCTCGTGCCCGCGGCCACGCCCTGCTGGCCCTTGAAGACGATTTGATAGCCGGTGTGCAGGTCCGCGTTCGCCGCGACGTCCGGCACGCCCCGGCCGGTGCTCCGGGACACTTCGAACACGCCGTTCTTCCACGACGACTTCACCAGGTCCGGCACGCCCATGCCCTGCTGGTACAGCGGCAGCGCGTTCATGGTGCTGACGCCGCCGCTGCTCGCGCCCGCGGCCGTGGCGCTGGGGCCCATGGACATCGCCTCGCCCAGGCGGTTCCACACGCGCTCGTGGTGGAGGACGTCTCCCACCGCTTCCAGCGTGGTGCCGCCGCAGCCCAGCACCAGCGCGCTCGCCGCGGGGTAGCTCGTCGCGGCCAGGGTGATGGCGCCCGTGGGTGAGCGGGCATTCACCGGCACCTGCGACCCCAGGTCACCGGACGCGGCGCACACGGTGATGCCCAGGAGCGCCGCCTTGATGAAGAGCCGCTCGAAGGCCAGCTCCTCGCCCTGCTGGATGAGCGACCCTTCGTAGAAGGACCAGCTGGTGGTCAGCACCGACGGCAGGTTCTGCCGGTCGCTGATGGCCTCCGCCAGGACGCTGTAGTAGTCGCGCAGCGAGTAGTCCCTGGACGCCGCGTTGTAGACGACGACGCGCGCGGCGGGACACACGGAGGCCACCAGCTCCACGTCCATGGTGACCTCCGCGTTGGAGGCGGTGTTGAGGAGGCCCGCCTTGTTCGGCCCCACGTTCACCACCGGCGCCGTGCGCTCCACCCCCACGGACTTCAGGTAGGCATCCAGGTCCGACTGCTTGTAGCCACCCGCCAGTTCAATGATGCCCACGCACTGGCCCTCGCCCTGGTTGCGGGGGTAGCGGTAGAGGTTCGCCACCTGGGGCGCCGTGTACGAGCGCAGCCCGGCCTGCTGGGCCTGCTCCCGGGAGATGGGCAGGGCCGCCGAGTTGTGGGTGACGAGCGGCCGCGTGTCCAGCCCCAGGACCCACTCCGCCACGCCTTGCAGCGCGCGCGGCAGGGTCACCGGCTTCGTGTGCGTCAGGTAGGAGGTCTTCCCGTGGGTGAAGCGGCGCAGGTCCACCTCGAAGGCCTTGCGCACCGCGGCCGTGGAGCCCTGGAGCACGACGGAGCCCAGGTCGCGCCGCTCCGAGGTGATGGTGAGGCCATGGCTCTTCGCGAAGCGCCGCACGGCGGCGAGGTGCTTCGGGTTCGTGCCGTACTTCGCCTCGAACTCGTCGTGGGTGAGCGGGCGGCGCGGCGGGTTCGCGCACAGCTCCTCCACCGTGGGCAGCGGCGCCCCGTGACGCAGCAACAGGGTGACCTCCACCGTGCCGGTGGCGGAGCGGCTCCGGAGCGGGGGGTGGAGGGACGCCGGGGACACACGCGCGCTCTGCGTCAGGGGGATGCGGGCCATGCGTGGCGTTCTACCACGCAGGGTCCGGGCTCCCGGAAGCCGGGGCCGGATCGTATCCACGAGCGCGGGCCCCGGTTAGGCTCGCCCGCCTGCCCATGGACCGAGTCCTCCGCATCAAGCCCCACCTGCGCGCCGAGGTGCTCGACGCGCGGCGCGTGTTCCTCGTCGGGGAGCGCGCCCAGTTCCTGCTGGAGGGGGAGCTGCACGCGAGCATCGTGCCCCTGCTGGATGGCGAGCGCACCGTGGAGAACGTCATCGCCGCGCTGGCGGGACGGGCCTCCGCGCCGGAGGTGCTCTACGCGCTGTCGCTCCTGGAGGAGCGCGGGCACGTGGAAGAAGCGCACGACGTCTTCGACGCCAGCGTCGCCGGCTTCTGGGAGTCATTGGGCGTGGGCGCGGCCACCGCGGCCGGGCGGCTGCTGGACGTGTCCGTCTCCGTGCACGCGGTGGACGGCGAGGATGTCGAAGGGCTGGCGGAGGCGCTGCGCGACACCGGCCTGGACGTGCGCGAGGACGCCGACCGCCGCGTGCTGCTGGTGGACGACTACCTG
This sequence comes from Corallococcus sp. CA054B, assembly GCF_003611625.1. Taxonomy (NCBI): domain Bacteria; kingdom Pseudomonadati; phylum Myxococcota; class Myxococcia; order Myxococcales; family Myxococcaceae; genus Corallococcus; species Corallococcus sp. CA054B. The sequence continues at coordinate 5,580 of NZ_RAVY01000184.1, read as the reverse complement.
TCGCAGGAAGCACTCGCGCTCGTGGAAGAGGCCCGGAGCGCGGGCGCCGCGTTCCTCCCGCTGAAGGTGTCCGGCACCGCGTGCCACGCGGGCCCGGTGGTGGGCACCGGCGAGCGCGCCTGCTGGACGTGTCTCACGGCGCGGCTGCTGGACAACCGCCCCATCGAGAAGTACCTCGCGCGCAAGGGCACCCCGCCGCGCGCCATCCGCCCGCCGCGCACGGGCCTGCCCACCACCGCGAAGGCGGGGCTGTCCTTCGCGGCGACGCTCGTGGCCCGCTGGGTGGTGGACGGCCCCGGCGTCCCGGGACAGACGCGGCTGTGGACGCTGGACTTCGCCAGCTGGAAGCTGGAATCGCACGCGGTGGCGCGGCGTCCGCAGTGCCCGGATTGCGGCGACCCGCACTGGATGGAGGCGCGCGCGAAGAGGCCCCTGGAGCTGGCCTCGCGCTCCAAGCGCTTCACCGACGACGGCGGCCACCGCATCCTCACGCCCGAGCAGACCTGGGAGCGCCACCGCCACCTCATCAGCCCGGTGACGGGCGTGGTGAGCGACCTGCGCGCGGTGCCGGGAGACGCGCCGCTGGGCCACATCCAGTCCGCCGTCTTCCGCGTGTGCCCGTGGACGGACGCGCCGGCCTCCGACGACTTCCACCGAGTGGCCAGCGGCAAGGGCCGCACGGAGGCCCAGGCCCGCGCGGGCGCGCTGTGTGAAGCCCTGGAGCGCTACAGCGCGGTGTTCCAGGGCGACGAGCCCCGCGTCCACGCCACGGCGTCCCAGCTGGGCGCGCAGGCCGTGCACCCGGACGCGCTCCAGCACTTCAGCGCCGCGCAGTTCCAGGCCCGGCCCGAAAGCGCGAGCCGCGACATGCGCACCGCGGTGCCCCGTCCGTACGCGGATCAACCCATGGACTGGAGCCCCGCGTATTCGCTCACGCACGGGGTCCACAAGTACGTGCCCACGGCGTTCGCGTACCTCTTCGCGCCCCCGCCCCCGTCTGGAGACGGCCCGTTCTGCTTCTTCAACTCCAACGGGAACGCCGCGGGCAACTGCGTGGAGGAGGCCATCCTCCAGGGCTTCCTGGAGCTGGTGGAGCGCGATGCGGTGGCGCTCTGGTGGTACAACCGCCTGCGCCGTCCGCGCGTGGACCTGCGCTCGTTCGACGAGCCGTGGTTCGCGTCCGTGAGCGCGCACTACCAGTCGCTCGGCCTCCAGCTGTCGGTGTTGGACCTCACGCACGACCTGGGCATCCCGGTGTTCGCCGCGCTCGTGTGGTCACCGGAGCGCGGCCGGGCCTGGGCCGGGTGCGGCTGCCACTTCGACGCGAAGCTCGCCGTGCAGCGCGCGCTCACGGAAGTGGCCCAGTGCTACGACCCGAAGGACCTGTCGCCGTCGCCCTGGGACGCCAGCGCGCACGGCGACGTCAGCTGGCTCTTCCCCAACGACCTGGTCCCTGCTCGCGTCCGCGCCGACTTCCCCCACGTGGGACACAGCGACCTGCGGGACGACGTGCGCGAGTGCGTGGCGCGGGCCGCGAGCGTGGGCCTGGAGACGCTGGTGGTGGAGCAATCACGGCCCGACGTGGGCGTATCCGCGGTGAAGGTCATCGTCCCGGGGCTGCGCCACTTCTGGCAGAGGTTGGGCCCCGGACGGCTGTATGACGTCCCCGTGCGGATGGGGTGGCTGAAGGCCCCGAAGACCGAAGCGCAGCTCAACCCCGTGCCCTTCTACTTCTGAGTGATGGCGCCGCCTCCTGCCCCCAAGCCTCGCATCCTCCTGGTCCAGTGCGGCCCCGACCGGCGCCACGTGGACCGCGAGACGGAGGACTTCGACCCGGAGCGAGGCCTGGTGAAGCGCGCGACGATGACGCCGCTGGCCTGCGCGACGCTCGCGGCGCTCACGCCGGACGCCTTCACCGTGGACATCTGGGACGAGGAGCTGCACGGCCAGCTGCGCGCGGACACGGAGCTGCCGGACTACGACATCGTCGGCGTGTCGGTGATGTACTCCGCCCTCACCTACCAGGCGCGCTTCCTGGGCGGCCACTTCCGCGACCGGGGCGCCACCGTGGTCGCGGGCGGCCCCGCCATCTCCGCCGCGCCAGAGGACTACCGGGGCTTCTTCGACGCCCTCTTCGTCAACGAGGCGGAGCGCACCTGGCCGCGCTTCCTCGCGGACTGGCTCGCGGGCGAGTACGCGCCCGAGTACCGTCAGCTGGACAAGCCGTCGCTGAGCGAGAGCCCCCTGCCCCGCTGGGACGCCATCGCGGCGGACCTCCCGCGCTACGCGTGGGGCTCCGTGCAGACCACGCGCGGCTGTCCGTTCGACTGCTCCTTCTGCGACGTCATCTACCTGTACGGCCGCAAGCAGCGGCACAAGCCGGTGGAGCGCGTGCTGGACGAGGTGCGCGCCCACGCGGCGCTCGGAGCCGAGGGCGTCTTCTTCGCGGACGACGAGTTCATCGGCGACGCGGCGTACGCGAAGGAGGTGCTCGCGGGGCTGGTGCCCCTCAACCGCGCCCTGCCCCGTCCGCTGCGCTTCTTCACCCAGGTGACGATGAACCTGAGCCGCGACGCCGCGCTCCTGGAAGGCATGGCGGACGCCAACTTCTACACCGTCGTCCTGGGCATCGAGTCCTTCGACACCGGCGCGCTCAAGGAAGCGCAGAAGCACCAGAACGTGCGCGCGGACCTCGTGGGCGACCTCTTGCGCATCCAGGCGCACGGCATCGGGCCCCGGGGCAGCTTCATCGTCGGGTTCGATCACGACACGCCCGCGGTCTTCGACTCGCTGCACGCGAACATCCAGCGCACGCACCTGCCCTGGGTGGTGGTGGCGCCCCTCCAGGCCCCGCGCGGCACGAAGCTGTGGACGCGGCTGCGCGCGGAAGGCCGGCTGGCCACGCCCCGCAGGGCGCACGCGAAGGACCGGGGCGCCATCGTGCTCAACGTGATGCCCCTGGGCATGACGCGGCCCCAGCTGCTCGAAGGCTTCCGCGACCTGGTGGAGCGGCTGTCCACCTGGGACGCCGCCTGCGAGCGCATCCGCGGCTTCATCGCCGGCATCCAGCGCCCGCCCCAGGTGGAGGAGCCCCACTGGCCGGAGGCCGTCACCGACCGCTTCCTGCGCGAAGCCACCGCCGCCTGGGCCCTGGCGCCGTCCGAGCGCCACGCCCTGGGAGACACGCTCGCCCAGGTGCGCCGCACCGCCCCGGCGATGCTGCCGCGCGCGGTGTTCTTCCTCGCGCGCAACCAGAACGAGCGCCGCCGCCATGAGCGCCTCTTCACGGACTTCGACGCGGTGCTGGCCGCCGAGCGCCAGGGTGACCTCGTGCCGGACACACAGCCCGTCTACGTCCCGCCGGGCTTCGCCACCGCGATGCGCGACGTGTTCCCGGACCTCTTCGTGCGCCTGAGCCGCGACCTGCCGGACCGCCGCGACGTGCCGGAGGCTTCACGCGACGTGCTGGTGGACTTCGTCGCTCGCTGGGGCGAAGGCTTCCAGGCGCTCCAGCCGCAGCACCACGAATTCCTGCGCGAATTGTGCGACCGTGAGGTGGCGGCGCGCGGTGGCCATCCGGGCACGTTGGAGGTCGAGGAAGAGCAGGCCCTGCGCACCCAGGCGCGCCGCACCGGCCTGCTGGAAGCACTGCTCAAGGACGTGCGCGACGAGCTCGCGAGCTGGGGACCCTGACGCATGCGGGACGGCCTTCACATCTTCGACGCGGACCGGCACGTCCTGGAGCCGCTGAGCCTGTGGGCGGAGCAGCTGGAGCCCGGCCTGCGCCGGCACGCGCCCCGCCCCGGGCGCCTCCCGGACGAGACGCTGGAGGAGCGCCTGGAGCGCCTGGGTCCCCAGGGCCTCTTGCCCGTGCTGCCCCTGCCGGAGGTGGACGGCAAGCCGCTGTGGAACCACATGCCGGAGAAGGCCTGGCTGGCGTTCTCCGAGCGCTCCTACGCGCAACTGGGGCGCAATGAGCTGCTGCAGCGGCCAGACGTGTACCTGGCCCAGATGGATCGCGACGGCGTGGATATGGCGGCGCTCTTCCCCACCTACGCGCTGCTCCTGGAGGGCTTCTCCCCCCTGGAGCCCCGCGTCGCCACGGCCTTCGCGTCCGTCTACAACACCTGGCTGCGCGGGTTCTGCGCGCACCAGCCGGAGCGCCTGCGCGGCGTGGGGCTCATCAGCCGGCACCAGCCGGAGGCCATGGTCGCGGAGGTCCGCCGCGTCGCGGGCTTCGGCTGGCGCGCCGTCATGGTACGCCCCAACCCCATCGGCGGACGCCTGCTGTCGGACGCCGCCTACGAGCCCTTCTGGTCCGAGTGCGAGAAGCTCTCACTCGCGGTCGTGCTCCACGGCAGCGGCCACGTCTACGTGCCGTCCGCGGGCGCGGACCGCTTCGACACCCGCTTCGCCAACCACGTGTGCGCCCACCCCATGGAGCTGATGATGGGGCTGCTCGCGCTCCTCCAGGGGGGCGTGCTGGAGCGGCACCCGGCCCTGCGCATTGGCGCCATGGAGGCCGGCTGCGGGTGGCTCCCGTACTGGGCGTGGCGTTTGGATGAGGAATATCGCGCTGTGGGTGCAGAGGTCTCCGCCACCATCCGACAGCTCCCTTCAGCGTACCTGCGCCAGCACTGCTTCGTTTCCGTGGAACCGGACGAGCCGTACCTGTCTGACGTGGTGCGACACCTCCCGGAGGACCGATTGGTATTCGGAAGCGACTTCCCGCATCTCGACCACGGCGAGGATGTGCTGGGTGCGATGCTGTCCTTGCGTGACGTGATGACCGAAAGTCGTCTACGAAAGGTTCTCTGGGAAAACCCGACTCGGTTCTACGGTGTGGGACCGTGAGGCCGCACGAATGAGATTGTCGCTCGCCGAAGGTGTGGCGCTGCGTTGCCCCGACGCGGAGGACGCGCGCGTGGAGGGTCCTGGCCGCTCACTGCGGTTGGGCCCGCTGGCCCCCGGTGTGCGCGCCGTCTTCGAGTCGCTCGCGGACGGAGGCATCCACGAGACGGAGGTGCCGGCCGCCGCGGGCTCGGACACGACGCTCGCGTGGTACTGGCTGGACCTGGCGGGAGACGGCGGCCTGCTGTCGTGGACGGTGGAGGAGCGCGGCAACCTGCTCCTGACGCTCACGCCCGCGTCCGCGTCCTTCCTGCGCCACCGCGCGACGTTCGACGCGTCCCAGCCCCTGCAACTGTCGCGCTTCGCGCACACGCGCATGGCGGAGGGCCGCGCGGTGCTGGACTGCCCCACGGTGCACGCCACCGCGGCGCTGCATGATCGGCGCGTGGTGTCGCTGCTCTTCGACATGGCCCGCCCCACGCTGCTGGCGCGGCTCAACCAGTTCAACACCGGCATCGAGTCCTTCACGCTGCGCGAGCTGGTGCGCCTGCTGGCGGAGACGGGCATCCTGGTCCCCAACGGCCTGGACGTGCCGGCGTCGGAGGAGACGCAGACGGCGCTCAAGCAGTGGGAGCCGCACGACCTGCTCTTCCACCTGCGCTCACGCGGCTGGGGCCACCAGACGCGCGCGGGGGCCACCTACCGCTTCCGGGGAGAGCTGCCCAACCC